>JASJGP010000491.1:0-4796 GCA_033791485.1 Desulfobacterales bacterium
GCTGCATTCAATGCGTTTTCCTCTACATTGATTGCAAGGGATCTCCATGGTTCTTTGGTACCGATACACCCCCTGAGAATTACCTCTTTATGGAGAGTGACAAAACAACCCCTCTTTTCCTTTAAACCGGGAGAAATCTTCTCCGGCCGCCGTATCTTTGAACCGGCATTAATTTCCACCTCTATTGCAGTTCGAGCCAGTTCAAGCAGACTCTTTCTATCTTCATCCGTCAGTTTAAACATGCTTTTTTCATCCTCCAGAGTCGATTTCAAAGCGTCCCCCTTTTTACATCTCACCAACGGCGGGATCGCCTATTATAAAAATTCCCACCAGATGTAAAAAGCAAAGGCCAGAAAAGCAATAAAAAATGAAACATAAGACATCCAGTTTACCTGCCTTTTGGCCATGCCGTGCTTTTCAACAGCCCCAAGCCTGGTTTTACATTGAGGACATTTTTTAACATCAAGCTTCACGTAAGTGAAACACTCCGGACATCTCTTGGTAGCATGAACCACTTCTGTTTTTTCTGTATCATCCGGCATTTTTACTCATCTCCTTTAATCCAAAAAGCCGTCTTCAATTGAAATTTCACTTTTGCTTTCCAACTGTGCCACCCACGCATTAAATGTTTGATACTTTTTCTGCTGTAGCAGTCTTTCAACAATATTCTTCTTTTTCCCTGCAAACTCAGCAGCAGGCGGCTGTTTTCTATCTTTAAACCTTATAACGTAATATCCTTTTTTTCCTTTTATGACGTCATCGTGCAATCTGTTTTTATTTGAAAGCAAAAAAGCTGCCTTTACAATTTCGTTTTCAGATCCGATATTTTCAATCGAACCATTTCTTTTAAAAAAGCCGGTTGTATCCGCTTTCAAACCGGATTTGGCACTTTCTTCTTCCATGGATCCAATGTTCCCATCGACCTTTAGTGCAGCCAGAAATACCTTTGCATCTGCCTTCGCCTTTTCGTCCCGTTTCTCCTCTGCCAGCGCAACATTGACTTCTTCTTTTACATCCTTTAAATCAGGAATCTTTTCATCAATTTTTTCGATTAGCTGGATAATGTAATATCCGTCTGCTAAATCCTGAATATCACTTATTTCCATAAGCTCCAGATTAAATGCGACCGCGGTAAATTTAAAGCCGTCTTTAACGCCTTTAACCGGTTCCTTTTCTGTAAAAAAGTCCGTTGTATGTATTGTAAAATTTTCTAAATCAGCAATTTTCCCAAGGTCGTCTCCTTCAGAAAATGCTTCATAAGCTTCATCTGCTTTATCATACGCAAGATTGCCGGCTTTCTGCGTCAACATTTTTTCTCTAATTTTCTGCTTAGCCTTATCAAAAGCAATGGTAAATTCTTCGTTTATTTTATCAGCCTTTATAATATGCCAGCCGAACCTGGTACGTACCGGCTCGCTGATTTCTCCGGATTTCATGGAAAAAGCCTTGTCCGAAAATGGTTTTACCATGGCTTCCTTTCTGAATGCACCAAGGGACCCTCCTTTAAGCCCTGTGGGACCTTCGGAATATTTCTTTGCCAGGTCTGCAAAATCTTTGCCTTCCCTGGCCATTTCCATGATTTCAATTGCTCTCTTTTTTGTCTTTTCAACAGTCTGGGCATCGGCATCTTTGGCTGCCTTTATCAAAATATGACTCGCTTCAACGGTTTTCGGAGTATAAAATTCATTCCGATTTGTTTCGTAGTAATCGAGCAGCTCGTCGTTATCAATTTTCACTTCTGACTTGAATGAATCGGGATTAAAATGCAAATAGCGCACTTTCAATCTAACTTTCGTTTTATAAGTCTCTTTGTTTTTTTCAAAATATGATTTTATTTCATCATCAGTCGATTTGATGTTTTTATATCTTTCAGTTGAAAAAAGAACGAAATCAATATCAACAGAGGCATCCTGGTATTCATAATATTCCCTGGCTTCTTGGGCAGACACCTTAACATTCTCCGTAATAAACGACCTTAACTTTCCTGTTAACATTGCCTCTTTCTGCTCAACTTCAAATCCTTCAGGAGTCAAACGGTTGCTGTTTAAGATACTATTATACCTGCGGGTGTCAAATACCCCGTCTGTCTGAAATGCTTCAATGCTTCTGATTGCAGTTTCTAGTTCCTCATCAGTAACCCTGAAATTAAGCCTTTTTGCTTCCATGAGCATTAGCTTTTTCTCTACAAGCTGATTTAGCGCCTGTTTTCTTAATCCAAGGTTTGCTATCATCTCGTCGTTTAACCTGTTTCCAAATCTTTTCTTGACCTGTTCTTTAAGATTTTCGTATGTTCTGTTGTATTCATCAAGTGTAACCGGCTCACCATTTACACTTGCAATTGTGCCTTTGGCTTTGTCACGAATATTAACTCCCCAAAACACAAAAACAACGGCAATTAAGAAGATAATCGCTTTTACCATCCAGCTGCCGGCCTTTTTCCGTATTAAATCGAGCATGTGATTCCTTTCCTTTAAAAACTAACTATATGATTAACGTAGTCGCCTGTTTTTGTTTATCAAGCTTTGAACCGACAGGCTCCAGGCAAATTGAGCACAGGTATTCGTATTTGTCACCCTCAGGTAATACAAGAAGAAGGCGCTTTCTGACAGGAACAGCCCGTTTGCATTTAGGACAATAGAGCTCGGTTGCATCGAACTCTTTAAACATATCCTGTCGATTTCGTCGATTTCCTTGCCCGGCAAAACCGCTGTTTAGTTTTGTAAATTTTTCTGGATTCATTATAATACCTGTCCCGATGGAAAATCTCCAAAATTTATAAACCGTAAATATTAGTTGCTTACTCGACATTTGTCAAGAAATTACACAGATGTCAAAAGACTTTTTTCAGTATAGATTCGACTTAAACCTGCAAGTTGATGAAAAAAATACCGGCTGGAATAAAAAGGCTTTTTTGAATCCAAAATAAATATTGACACAACTATCGGTTTTTGTTAGTTCCACCTTTATTATTCGGGGCTGTAGCTCAGCTGGGAGAGCGCATGACTGGCAGTCATGAGGTCAGGGGTTCGAGCCCCCTCAGCTCCACCAAACATAATTCAGCTCATAGTAAATAGCTGATAGTACTTAAATTAATACTTATAAGCAGGTTCCAAAAGCTTGCCCGACTGCAGTGGGATTCAAGGTTAAGCCTGCGAGACCCTTGCAGATAAGCGTAGACTTCGAAACGGCACTTTACGAAATCTCCCTGCCTATGCGTGCCCGCAACAGACAGAGAAGGCGATCCTGCCGTCGAATCCCCATCTCCCCCTTGACATCATTAACACATTATCTTAAAAACGTGTCTGTTTTTAAAACAGTGGATCGCATTTAATAATGAAAAAGAAACATCTTATTATTTTTGTCGCACTTACAATACTGGTCGGGAGCTCTGTGGCCCTGTCTTTTTTTATTTTACCGGCGATATCATATGACCCTGATACATTTACCACCTCCGTGGAGGTAAAATCTCCCGAAAGGACTATTATTCACTTGTATTTTGCCGATAAAGAAAATTCCTTTCTGATTGCAGAAAAAAGACTGCTTATTCAACCTGATGACCCGGCCCAAATGGGAAAACTTATCATTGAATCCCTCATCAAAGGGCCGAAGGAAGGACTCATGCGAACGATCCCTTTGGATGCAACATTAAGAGCGCTTTTTGTTACAGAAGATAAAACAGCTTATGCTGATTTTTCTCCTGTCATAAGGGAGAAACATCCAGGGGGATGCAAATCGGAAATCATCACAATATATTCAATTGTTAACTCATTAATATTAAATATCCCCGAAATAGATGCGGTAAAAATACTCATTGACGGACGTGAATCTATGACCCTTGCAGGTCATATTGATTTGCGTTTTCCTTTAAAAGCTGACATGCTTCTGGTGAGATGAAACAATCAAACAAAATAAAGGATATACGCAATATCGGCATCATCGCCCATATTGATGCCGGGAAAACCACCGTAACAGAACGGGTCCTCTACTATACCGGACGCTCCCATAAGATTGGTGAAGTCCATAACGGTGAAGCAGTTATGGACTGGATGCCAGATGAGCAGGAACGTGGCATTACAATCACTTCTGCAGTAACTACCTGCCAGTGGAAGGAAAATGAAATCCACATTATAGATACTCCGGGGCATGTTGATTTTACAATAGAGGTGGAGCGTTCATTAAGAGTCCTTGACGGTGCCATCGGTGTCTTTTGTGCTGTGGGAGGTGTTGAGCCCCAGTCGGAAACGGTCTGGCACCAGGCTGATAAATATCTTGTTCCTAAAATCGCTTTTATCAACAAGCTTGACAGGGTGGGTGCAGATTTTTTCGGCACAGTTGAAATGATGATAGACAGGCTCAACGCAAATCCTTTAATTATACAACTTCCGGTTGGCTCTGAAGATAATTTTTCCGGTATAATCGACCTGGTCGAAATGAAACAGATTATATGGGATGAAGAAACCCTGGGCGCTACCTATCGAACCGACAATATACAACCGGATCTTATTGAAACCGCAAATGAATATCGTGAAAAGCTGATTGAAACGATTGCAGAGCATGATGACGAGATTATGGAGGACTACCTGGCAGAAAGGCCGGTAGATTCGCAAAGCCTTTATAATGCAATACGAAAGGCAACCATAGAATTACAACTGGTTCCGATATTATGCGGATCAGCCCTTAAAAACAAGGGGATACAACCGCTCATCGACTCGATTGTCCGTTTCCTACCCAGTCCCGTTGACATTCCTCCGGTTAAAGGAATAGACCCTGAAACAGGAGAAGTCCGTGAATACAAA
>JASJGP010000492.1:0-2573 GCA_033791485.1 Desulfobacterales bacterium
CTAGGCCTTCAAAAACAAAGATGACAGGCACGCCCTATCTTTTTAGGACGTGCCTGTCACCCAAAACTCAAACCCCAAAAATTCAAAGCAATCCCATGACCCAGATTCTCACAAGCACTCCCCGCCAGGATGGTTTTAGAATGCTCGGCGAATTTGAGACCCATTCCCGGTGCTGGATGCTCTGGCCGGAACGAGCAGGCAATTGGCGCCTGGACGCAGGTCCTGCCCAGAATGACTTTGCCAGGGTTGCCCGAGCCGTCATGAAGAATCAGGGGATAGACGGCTACCAACCCCTTTATCCTTGAAGGCGGCGCCATTCATACGGACAGCCATGTGGATAATTTATGCTATTTTATAAAACCGGGGGTGGTGCTGCTTACCTGGACCGATGACAGAACTGACACCGAAATCAATTATCTATTTTTGTTTTAGTGTGATTCCAAGAGTCTATGCATTGTCATAGCAGATTCAGGAAAGTTATTTAGTATTTTTTTGTCTTCAGTTATTAATGATACCCCAAGATCTTTAGCCAAATTTACAAACTCACAATCGTATGCTGTGCATCCACTATAATGTGCCAAACTTAAAACTTGCACTGAATTGATTTCATATTCATTTTCTTTTAATAATTCTTCAGCTGATTCAAAGATGTCAATTGCATCAGCCAACGAAATTATATTTTTCTTTATGTAAAAAGAAAGAACATTTCTAAATTCACTTCGCCATAGCAGAGGAGCAGACCAGATAGGTTCTTTTTTAAATACTTGTTCCGCAAGAGAGGAATAGTCAGAATTAAGGTAAAAATAGCTTATAATATTTGTATCAACAACAATCATGGTCGTCCTTCCTCTTTTGCCTTTTGTAAAATATCTGCAGTAAGAAGGAATTTTTTTGTTTTTTGCCTAGATTGTTTGGCGCGGGTTAGATAGTGTTCTGGGTTAAATGGCTTACTAATTATTGCTTTTTTTATTAGGCAGATAATCTCACTATTGATGCTCCTGTGATTCGTCTTTGCCGTCTTCTTTAGAATTTCGTAAGTGTGATCCGGGATATTTTTAACAGTAATATTTGGCATATAACGCCTCCTTTTACACAATGCTTGGTTTCGTTATGGTATTATAATGGTTTCATTGCTATCAATTGTCAAGGACAAATAAGATTATTATCGAACAAATTCAATTAAAAGACAAAAAGCTTTTGATTTTCGATGAAATCTTCTTCAATGGCTTCTGGAATAACTGGCGTGGCCAGGAGTATGGTATTTGCTTTTGGCGATGCCGGAAATCATTGGATTAACCTGGGATCAATCTCAAATGGACGGACTTCTCCAATTTTGATGTCCTGGAAACCTGGATGATGCGGGTTAAGGATATAATTGTATTCCGATGGAACAATAACGCTTGGGACTTTAAGTACCGGGAAAGAGTTTTCTGACACCCAATCATCTCCTATCTTCCTGGGGGCTGGCAGGATCGGATCGTGGTTCCAACCTTCCGGTAAGAAATCAACCGTTTTGATCAGGTCAACTGAAAACGTTACCGGGAATACCCGGTATTCTTTCAGGTCCACTTCTTTATCAATATGGACACAAAGTTCAAGAGTTGCCAGGGCTATGCTTTCGGAAGTATAAACGACCGGGGTTCCTATACTATTCCAACGACCGCCAAATAGCCTTGCCCCCTCACCGGAGAACGCCTGGTCTAATCCACGGCCTTGCGGTACCATTCGCCAACAGATGATATCCTTCAAGAATAAACACCGTATTCGATGCGCCCAAGCAAATTTTCCACTTCTCTTGCGCCAATATCTGTCTCAGTGAAATCAATCGGGGCAATCCCCCCAAGTGCCTTTGCCGGAGATTTAATCCATCGTTTTGCGATGGATTGGTCCTTGAACACTTCCATGGCTCTGCGGAAGATTCTATCAACACGCATAATCCGTTCGGATTCAGCTGGTTTCAATCGGCCAGTTTTTTTCCGGATAGCAAGGGTACTTATTGAAAGTCCAGCAACTTTGGCTAAATGTTTTTCTGTAATATCAAGGTTGGCGGTAAGGGCTGACATCATTTCAATAGTCAACCCTTCTTTAATTTGAGATATTTGGTCAAGAATGGAATTCATGTTTCACCTCTTCTTTTCGAGTGTTGATTCTGTAATTATATTATTCTAAAGTCGGAAGAGTGTCAATTATTTATCATGAATCAAAAAATTATTTTTTGTCAGTTTTGTGATTTTTCGAAAGGAATGCTTCCGTTAAGCCTCCTCAATCAATTTTTCTGCAAATTTCGGCAGGACAAAAGAGGCTTCATGGCCCCGGGCAGTGTAATATTTCAATCTCTCCTGAATTTTTTCGGGAATTTTCCGGGCAGGCGTTCTCACCGCCGGTCCCTTTGAGCCCAGGCAGATACCGATATGCCCGCCGGTAAAGGTGGGGACCAGAAAAGTAGAATATGCATGGATCTTGAACAGTTCTTTAATACACTTCACCATTTTCTGAACCAGGTCCGGATGGAGGAAAAAAGATTCCCCCTGAATGGCCAGAATGCCGTTTTTTTTCAAGGCCCGCCAGCAGTC
>JASJGP010000493.1:0-6185 GCA_033791485.1 Desulfobacterales bacterium
TGGGAATCCGGACGTTTGCAATGTTTTCCATTTCCATAAAATATATACCGAAAAAGAAACCCTTAAACAGATAGATAAAGAGTGCCGGGTTGCTGACATCGGCTGTGTAGCATGCAAGAAAATTATGGCTCAAAACCTTATCAAAGCATTTGAACCGGTTCGCAAAAAAAGAGAATACTATTTATCCCGACCCGAACTCGTGGATGAAATAATTAAAGACGGAATACAGAAAGCGCGAAACGTTGCACGACAAACAATGGAAGAGGTCAGAGCTGCTGTGAAAATATAGATGACCCACTATCACCTTGCAGAAAAAAATATAACCGTCTCGATTCACATCTGTTTTTATATCTTACGCGTCGTCAGGGCATTGCTTTTTGCAAAATATGGGTACAAAACTTGAGTTGTCACTTTACGAACTTGTCCGGTTTAGATCTATGCATTTGGAGCATTAGCAAATAAATGCCAGACGATATTTACAGAGTACAGATTACAGATATCTTTGAAGGTCCTATGGATCTTCTTGTCCATTTGATTATAAAAAATGAGGTGGACATTTATGACATCCCCATCGCTTTAATAACAAAGCAATACCTTGATTATATTCAATGGCTTAAATCCATGAATATCGAACTTGCCGGTGATTTTGTGGTCATGGCCGCAACTTTGACACAGGTAAAATCAAAAATGCTGCTCCCTGCTACTGAAGATGATGAAGATCAGGAAGACCCCAGACAGGAAATCACCAGGCCCCTTATGGAATATCTCCAGCTCAAATCTGCTGCTGATGACCTTTCAGGAAGAACACTGCTTGGAAAAGACACTTTTACCAAAGGGCATGATGATGAAGATTATTTTATCGACCAGGGTGAAGATATGATAAAAATCGGTCTGTTTGAGCTTATTGATGCTTTTCAAAAAATTCTTAAAAACATATCTTCCGATCACCTGGTAGATCTAACTGCTGACAGCATCTCTGTAAAGGACAGAATTTCCGAAATCGTTGATATTTTTGAAAAACAAAATTCAGTAACTTTTAATGAATTATTCTCTTTAAAGGCTGATAAAAGTGATGTAATAGTAACCTTTCTTGCAATACTTGAAATGGTAAAGCTTAACCTGGTTAAGATGGCCCAGCATGCCCAAACCGGCATTATCAGACTGTTTTATATATAATGGAAAATCTAAAATATATCATTGAAAGCCTGCTCTTTGTTGCCCAGGAACCTCTTTCTGTCGAACGCTTGAAAAATGTTCTTAACACCGCTGGAGCAAGTGACATCAAAAACGCATTAAAAGAGCTTTCTGATGAGTATGAAACCCGCAAAGGCAGTTTTTACTTAAATGAGGTTGCCGGTGGCTTCCAGATCCGCACCCGGTCAGAATATACAAGCTGGATCAAACGTTTCATACAACCAAATCCTCCTCGCCTTAGCAGGGCTTCTCTTGAAACACTTGCAATCATTGCCTATAAACAACCGATAATCCGCAGTGACATAGAATATCTGCGAGGTGTCGATTGCGGTGGAATCCTTCGCGTATTGCTAAAACGAAAGTTCATCCGGGTCCTGGGACGCAAAGAGCTTCCTGGTCGTCCCTTAATCTATGCAACTACTAAACGCTTTCTGGAAATATTTGACTTAAAAGATCTAAAAGACCTTCCAACACCCAAAGAAATTGCGGAGCTGGGAAATTCTGCAACGGATAAAACTGATAGAGATTTTTTCAATGATACAAAAAGCACAGACCAGGACAAAGGAAATAATACTTGAAAGTTTAAAACCATGTATGTATAGTAAAAGCCATTATATAAATAGCAGACAAAGGAAACGATTTTAAAAGTTTTTACTTAAGGAGTCTTTATGAACAGATCTGATTTGATTAATGCGATAAAAAATGAAACTACACTTACAAAAAATGAATCTGAAAAAATTGTCAATGAATTTTTTGGCGCTATAATTCAGACCCTTGCAAACGACGAACGTGTTGAAATCAGGGGTTTTGGCAGTTTCACAGTTAATGAATACAAACCATATGTTGGTCGAAATCCGAAAACCGGTGTAAAAATCGATGTTCCTTCAAAAAAACTTCCATTTTTCAAAGTTGGCAAAGAATTAAAACTTCGGGTTGATCAAATATAATAAAGGGCGGTTAACTCAGTGGGAGAGTGCCACCTTCACACGGTGGAAGTCACTGGTTCAAACCCAGTACCGCCCACCAGATAAATTTTCAAATTCGTGAATAAGGGCTCGCTAAAAAATAGCTTCGAAGTTTGATGAGCCGATCCATTCCCATGGATGCGTTACTCGTCGGTTGATCCGCCTCAGACGGATCGCCTTAGCCTTGCCATGCGGGCACCTCGATACATCTAAATGTAAATTTATTTTTTAGCAAACCCTAAGCGACAGGAAGGAAACAATGAAATTTAAAGTTGCGGTATTTTTACCGGTGCTTCTTATAGGCCTGTTTTCTATGCCTCTTTGTGCAGGAACACCCGATGGGGATATTATTGTTGAATCAGAAGGTTTTGGTATATCTAAAAAAGACGCTCTTCTTAAAGCAAAGCGGGAAGCTGTTGAAATCGGTATCGGCACAATCCTTTATTCCCAGACTGAAATAAAAAATTTTGAGCTCATGAAAGATGTCATCCTTACCAGGACAGTGGGCTCAGTAAAAAAATATGACATTTTACATCAGGAGAAAAAATCAGACAATACATTCTATGTAAAAATACAGGCCGTGGTTTCCCTTGCTAGTATTAGGACTGATCTTGCAGCATTGAAAATCCTCCTGGAATCTATGGACAAGCCTCGTATTATGGTCGTTATAAAGGAAAAAAACGGTAACCATGCAGAAAGTGCGATTATCGACTATTTGACTGAAAAAGGGTTCGACCTGGTTGATCCAGCGACTGTTGCCGCACTGATGAAAAAAAATGATCAACTGATCAGACGTGCAGCAGAAGGTGATCCAGCCGCAGCAGCTAAAATAGGTGTATCAAACGGAGCGGAGTACATACTTGTTGGAAAGGTTACCAAAAGCCTTGGTAGTAGCGCCCTTTTAAAGGAATCAGGCCTAGTGTCAGGCCAGGCCGGTATTACAGCCAAAGCTGTAAATTGCTCTAATGGAAAAATCATTGCATCAAAATCAACACATAGCGCAGCTGCCCATATTTCAGAAAAAACAGCCCGTGATCTTGCAGCAGAAAAAGCTGGAAAAAAGCTGATGGACCAGGAGTTCTTTGAAATCATTATCTCCTCCTTTCAGAATGCTATAAATAATGGCATACCGCTTGATGTGACTATAAAACAGGTTGAAAATTTCAAAACGCAAAAGGCTATCAGGCAGACTCTGGGAAATATTTCTAATGTTGTTTCCATTATTAAGCGCAGCTTTGGAAACGGACGGCTCAAGCTTACCGTTTTATATAAAGGGAATGCGGATTCTTTTAGCGAGGCTGTTCACGGAAAGTCTTTTCAGGGGAAAAAGCTTTCGGTGATTAACATAGAGGGTAGCAGAATAGTTATCCTGCTTAACTAAACAGTAACTACTAAGGTTCACAGTTCAGAGGTGTCTGCTGCAAGTCTTCGATTCTGGAGCAAACATAGAAGGCATCCGGGTACAACGAGGAGTTATTAAATGATTGCTTCAAATGAGCAATTGGGTAAAAATAGTCTAATGTCACGTTTGTTCAAGATAGTTAATGGTCTGTCCGAAGACCAACAACTAATCCTCTTAAAACAATTGCTTAAAAATAACATTACAAATCATTTGTTTAAGTTAATAATAGATATGTCGAATTATCAGCAGCATATTTTACTGGAAGAGCTGGAAAAATTGCCTGTAGATGAAATGACTGTGAGGACTGTAAGCTTAGACGAAAATGAGGTCTTAATGCGTGGGCATAACCGTAAAGCATGCCTGATCAGTGTTGATCTTTCTTTTCAAAACAGTTCTTTCAAAGCTCATATTCTTGATATAAGCACTGTTGGAGTCTTCATAGAAACTGGTGAATTACTTCCTGTCGGAGAAAAAATTAAAGTTGCCTTTTCGTTGGCCAACCACCCAAAGCCTCTCACCTTAACATGCATAGTTGCATGGATTGGCCAAAATGGAATTGGTGTCAAATTTAAAAATTTAACTAAGCGTTATGAAAAAATTATAAAATCTTTTGTTGAAAATTAGCAAAGACAATGAAAATATTTGCTTTTTTCTTTCTTATTGAAATTCTTTGCCTTGACCTTCCGACTTCTGAATGCTATTAAGATGAGGCTGTTTCAAAATATTCAATTTATTTCAACATCAAACCTGCCTGTGCGTGTCCCCACACAGACAGGGAAGTCGATCCCGCCATGGCGGGGTTATAAGCCTTTTTTTGCTCCCCTGCTCCAAAAACGCAGGATTGCTCTAATTTTATTGTGCGTTGCATCACTTCAGGTAGTATTGATTTCTGCCGGGCTGCGGGGATGGCAATGCCCGATTCATTCAACACTTGGAATACCGTGCCCTGGCTGTGGATTAAGTACTGCAATGTCTTTGTTAATTAAAGGAGATTTGCAAGGAGCCACACTTCCTGAGGACTTTGGGAAGCTTGACCTGCTTAGCAGGGCACAGTGGCTCGAATCGACCCTCTTTATGTCTGGCTACCTGCTTTCGTCCCAGGGCGACCGTATGGGCATGGCACACTCGGTGGAGGGGCGTTACCCCTTCCTGGATCACAGGGTAATCGAGTTCTGCTCCAAACTTCCCTGGAACCATAAGATCAGGGGGTTGAACGAGAAGTACCTGATGAAAAAATTAATGGACGGCCGTTTGCCCGACCAGGTGGTGCACCGTCCCAAGCAGGCCTACCGTGCTCCCGTAGCATCCAGTTTGACCTCTGCAAAGGCTCCCGAGTATCTGCGCGAGGCGATATCGCCGGAGATGCTTACCAAGTTTGGGATCTTCAATCCCGCATCTGTGGAGAAGTTGCTGGGAAAGATGCAGGAGGGAAAAACGGTTACGGAGAATGATAATATGGCGGTGGCTGGCATCCTTTCAACGCAGATCCTGATGGATATGTTTGCCTCGGGGAACAACCCCTACCGTGAAACTGAAATGCGGGTTAAATGCCCGGTTACCTATGACAAATCTTTAAAAAACTAGTATAATGAGTAAACCCAAATTTAGTCGCGATATCCTGAAGATTCAGGATATGGAAACACTGATTGATCAGCTAACTACAAGGATTCGTGAGGATATCGGCACCCGTCATAACAGGTATGGGGCTGTGATTGGACTGAGCGGAGGAATTGATTCGTCGGTATGTATGGCACTTACAGCCAAGGCAATAGGTCCAGAAAAGATGCTGGGTGTTATGATGCCCGAGAAGGACTCTAGTCCCGATAGTGAAGAGCTGGCCAGGGAGCTTGCCGCAAAATTTGACGTGAAGGTGATCAAGGAAGTGATTACCGGTGCACTGGATGGATTTGGATGTTATACACGTCGTGATCAGGCAGTGAAAGACATCGTGCCCGAATACGATCCTGCCACCTATAAGATGAAGATCGGGATCAAACATGAAGGAAAAGGATCCAAGCTGCCCCCCCTGTTCCACCTGACTGTTGTTAAACCCGATGGCTCAGAGATTGTAAAACGTTTGCCATCCAGGCAAATGAGAACCATTATCGCGGCTTCTAACTTTAAGCAGCGCTCACGCATGTCGCTGGTTTATTTCCATGCCGAGGAGCTGCACTATGCAGTTATCGGAACACCTAATAAGCACGAAGTGGAGCAGGGTTTCTTTGTGAAGTTTGGTGATGGTGGAGGTGATCTTTTCCCCATCGGTCGACTCTATAAGACCCAGGTATACCAGATCGCTGAATACCTTGGTGTTCCCAAGGGAATTATCGACCGGACACCCACCACAGATACCTATAGTGCGGAACAAACCCAGGAAGATTTTTTCTACGAGGTCCCGCACGATATTATGGACCTAGTGTGGTATGCCTATGAAAACGACTATGATCCTGCAGTGTTGGGTGAGTTAATGTATATGACTGCAGAAGAAATTGAGCGAAATTACAGGAATTTTGAGCGTTGGAGTTAAACCACCGAATATTTGAGAACTCCCCCCATAAACGACTATATATTTATCTGATCTAGAACTGCGACCCATGAACGTATACGATTACTTGCTGGAGGAA
>JASJGP010000494.1:0-3969 GCA_033791485.1 Desulfobacterales bacterium
AGTCATCTTTTTTTATCTCACTTTCTTTCTCTTCAGGGGGAATGGGAAGGGTTGAGTTCGTCTCCTTTTTGTTATCGTTCAGATCGCTAAGCTCTTTGGTTACATCCATGTTTTCCCTGATTTCATCCGACAAATCATCAAATGACTTTTTAACATCCTTTAACTCTTTTACTTCATCATCGATTTCTATTGATTCCTTGAATTCACTGGTAGCTCTTTTAAATTCGCGCATGGCACGACCAAGGGACTTTGCTAGATCAGGAAGTTTTTTTGGACCAATAACAATAAGCGCAATGGCCAGAATCAAAATCAGTTCCGGCATACCGATACCGAACATTTATATAACTCCTCTCTCGGTCAGACTGAAAATAAAAACTTTTTAAGAAAAATCATAAAACCTGAAGAGTTCAGCTTTTTGTGAGTTCTTTAGTACTTGTTTAATTACAAAAGGTCAAGCCAGATTAGATTAGGATTAGATTAACCGACCAAATTGCGTATATCGGTAAGAGTGGTCTCCACCAAATTCCTTATCTCATCCAGCCTGTCTTCCGACATGGCTTCAAAGCGGAGCACAAGGGCCGGCTGGGTGTTGGATGCCCGCACAAGACCCCATCCATCGTCAAACAGAACACGCACACCGTCAATATCAATAACTTTATAACGCTGCTTAAAGTACTCGGTGACTTTTTCAACAACTTTAAATTTTATATTATCCGGACATTCAACGCGTATTTCAGGTGTAGAAAAGGTCTTTGGAACGTCGGTCAAAAGTTCGGATAATTTTTTGTCAGTATTTGATAGTATTTCCAAAAGCCTGCATGATGCGTATGTGGCATCATCATAGCCAAAATAGCGGTCTGCAAAAAACATATGACCGCTCATTTCACCTGCAAGTTCGGCCTTTTCTTCTTTCATCTTTTTCTTTATCAAAGAATGACCGGTCTTCCACATGATTGCCCGGCCCCCATTTTTTTCCATATCATCATACATTGTCTTTGAACATTTTACTTCAGATATGAATGTCGCCCCAGGTTTTCTGGACAAAATTTCTCTGGAAAAGATTATCATTAGCATGTCGCCGTAAATAATTTTTCCATTTTCGTCAACCACGCCTATGCGGTCACCATCACCATCATAACCAATACCAAGATCCAACTGGTTTTCTTTTACCAGGGCAACCAGATCCTGCATATTTTTCATCACGGTAGGGTCTGCCTCATGATTCGGAAAGGTGCCGTCCATATCGCAGTAAATATCATGAACTTCACATCCAAGGCTTTTTATAATGGGTAGGGCAACAACGCCGGCGGTGCCATTGCCGGCATCCATTCCGACTTTAAGCGGTTTGGAAAGTTTTATGTTGTTTTCTACAAAATCAATATACGATGGTATTACATCCGTTTCATTTCGAGACCCTTTTCCTTTGACAAATGATTTTTCATTAATAATTCCGAGAATTTTCTGAATGTCTTCTCCATGAATAGAGTCTAAATCGATACAAAGCTTAAACCCGTTATATTCCCCAGGATTATGGCTGGCTGTAACCATAACTCCACCTTCTCGGTTTAAATGCTTGATTGAATAATAAAAAACCGGCGTTGGGCACACACCAATATCGATCACATCACACCCTGTTGACATCAGTCCTTCTATTATTTTTTCGGAATATTCATCAGAAGTCAACCTGCAGTCCCGACCCACATTAAGCTTTGAACGGCCGTGCTGCACAAGAAAAGTCCCCACACCCTTTCCTATTAATAAGACATCTTCTTCCGTCATATCCTTTCCCGCAATTCCACGTATGTCATATTCTCTAAACATTTCAGGATTCATAATCATCTCCTTTCGTGCTGCCTCTAAAATATAGATTTATCTATTTATGTATACAGCAATATTGAAAAAAAATAAACATCAAAGCACGCCTTTTTTATTTAGTGTTTAAAAAATCGAGATTGACAATCAACTCCTCTCTTGATATTTATATTTTAATTACAGTTTGTTAACTAAAGCTTCGAGATTTTAGAAAAATGGTAGATTTTATTCGAGATCAAGGAAGGCGAAAATTTTACCCACAGGAATACATGTAGTATTTCGAGGATTAAAATTTGAGCCCGACGTAGATATCGGGCAAAAAGTGCGGTTTTGCAAAGATCTCGCTTGGTTTGTGGAGGATTTTACTCATGCTCTTTAATAAAAAATCGATCTTTTTTTTGTCACTGGTTTTATTTCTTTCTCTTTTTACAACACATTATTGTTTTGCTGATACTGTTGAATGGAAAGATTTCACAAAGCAGCTTAAATTGTGTAAGTATAAGGTAAGTGGGCCCAATCCGCTGACAATAAATGTTTACATACCAGCCGTAGTATTAAAAAAATTTACCAAGGTACCACTGATTCTTAAGGGATGCTCTGGCGGATATAAAGTCAGTCTCAGAATAAATGATAATTTTTGGGCTGTACATCAATTGCCGGATGGCATTCCTCCTATTTTTGCTATTAATATAAAAACAAAATATTTTAAACCTGGTATAAATAAGCTACGTTTCACCAAAGATTGGTATGGATTTTTATTCATCGATAGCCTTCAGTTTAATATAAAAAAAGCAGACAAAAATAGAAATAATAAAATAATTAAAGCTCAGCCGATACCGAAAACTTCCAAACCTCCTCAATCGATACCGGAAACTTCTAAACCCTCCACTGTGACCATAGCAGAAAAGGATAAATTTAAAATTGCAGTGATGGAATTTAAATCTCTTAATCCCGGGACGAAAAATACTTCCTTAGGCTCCATGATTGCTGAAATGTTTACCACCGAGGTGGTCAACAATAATTCATTTAAAATAGTCGAAAGAGAACAGCTGAATAAAGTATTGGGAGAGTTGCAAATAGGCCAGAGCGGAGTTCTTGACACCACTGATGCTCAGAAATTAGGAAAGATTTTAGGTGCCGGCGCCATTATCGCCGGATCTGTTATGAAAATGGGAGACAGTCTCCGTATTGACTCAAGAATAATACAAGTAGAGACTGGAATTATTGTCAGTGCGGAAAGAAGAATCTGTAAAGAAAATCTAATGGATATAAGCAGTAATATAGCTGACATGACGGCAGCATTGGCAAAGAAATTTTATAAACAGAAGTGAACTATTAATCATAAAGATACAGGGAGACCTTTCCTTATGCCTTTTGATAAAAAATCAATCTTTTTTTTGTCACTGGTTTTATTTCTTTCTTTTTTTGCAACACACGATTGTTTTGCTGAAACTGTTGAGTGGAAGGATTTCACAAAGCCGCTTAACTTGGGTAAGTATAAGTTAACTGCTAACAATCCGCTGACAATAAATGTTAACATTCCAGCCGAAGTATTGAACAGTTTTAAAAAGATACCATTGACTTTAAGGGGAAATTTTGAATCAGCTTGGCCTTCCTCTTCCTCTGTCCATCTAAGAATAAATGATAATATATGGGCTTATTATGAATTTGGGGACTACCGCTCCATTTATACGATCAATATAAAAACAAAACATCTTAAACGAGGTCTAACCAAGCTGTCTTTCACCACAAATAAGTGGTCTTCTTATAAACTTACAGAGATCCATAGCCTTCAGTTTAATATAAAAAAAGCAGACAAAAATAGAAATAATAAAATTCAAACTCAGCCAATACCGGAAACCACTAAATTCCCCACTGTCACCATCGCAGAAAAGGATAAATTTAAAATTGCGGTGATGGAATTTAAATCCCTTAATCCCGGGACGAAAAATACTTCCTTAGGCTCCATGATAGCTGAAATGTTTACCACCGAGGTGGTCAACAATAATTCATTTAAAATAGTCGAAAGAGAACAGCTGAATAAAGTATTGGGAGAGTTGCAAATAGGCCAGAGCGGAGTTCTTGACACCACTAATGCTCAGAAATTAGGAAAGATTTTAGGTGCCGGTGCCATTATCGCCGGATCTGTTATGAAAA
>JASJGP010000495.1:0-4274 GCA_033791485.1 Desulfobacterales bacterium
AGTTGAAAAGGGTTTAAGAGAAGATGCTACAATTAAAAAAAAGGTTGATTTCTTTTGTAAGAAACTTGAATCCGGTAAATTCTGATGGCGTCGTAGAAAGTCCCATCTACTACGTTGCAGCGGTTTTTCAGAAACTCGGCATACTACATGTATTGCCTTGTCTCTGAAAAACCACTGCGCCTTGTATATGGAACTCTCTACTTAGCCATCGTTTATATTTTTTAAGAAATCATTAAGATTTAACTGACAAAATTTAAGGAGTATCATTGAATGTCAGCATGGAGAATTGAAAAACATCCTGTTCTCAGTATTCCTGAAACAAGAAAAATATCTTTTTACTGGAATGGGCAGAAACTTGAGGCCAATGAAGGAGAGGTGATTTCATCTGCTCTTTTCGCCAACGGAATTCATGTATTTGGCCATCATGCTAAGGATAACTCTGCCCAGGGAATGTTTTGCGCCAACGGACAATGTGCTCAATGTGCAGTTATCGCAAATGGTGTTTCGGTAAAATCCTGTATGACAAAAGTAAAAGAGAGTATGGTTGTAGAAAGTATTGAAGGGCTGCCGGAACTCGCAGTACCTGTTGATGATTTACAATTTTCGGATATCAAAGAAGTTGAGACGGAGGTGTTAATAGTGGGCGGTGGCCCCGCTGGTCTTTCTGCTGCACTTCAGTTAGGTGAAAGAGGAATTGAAACCCTTATTGTTGATGACAAAGATCGATTGGGAGGAAAGTTAGTTCTTCAGACACACAAATTCTTTGGCTCAATTAATGATTGTTATGCAGGAACCAGGGGAATAGATATTGCGACAATTCTAAAAGAAGAGCTGCTAAAACAAAAATGTATAAAGGTGTGGTTAAACAGTACGGCAATGTATGTTTTCAGTGACAAAAAAGTGGGAATCGTTACTGACGGCAAAAAATATTCGATTGTGAAACCCAGAGTTGTCCTCAATGCAGCGGGTGCCAGGGAAAAATCTCTGGTATTTCCAGGAAATACTTTGCCGGATGTCTATGGAGCAGGAGCCTTTCAAACCCTGGTTAACAGAGATCTTGTAAAGACTGCCAAAAGGCTGTTTGTAGTGGGAGGTGGTAATGTAGGGCTGATAGCTGCCTATCACGCTTTGCAGGCAGGCATTCATGTTGTGGGGTTGATCGAAGCGCTGCCGGAAGTCGGTGGTTACCAGGTACACGCAAATAAGATCAGAAGATTAGGTGTGCCGATATATACAGGACATACCATTTTGTCTGCAAATGGAAGTGAAAATGTAGAATCTGTTACCGTGTGCAAAATAGATGATAGTTTCAAACCGATTCACGGCACGGAAAAGACATATGCATGTGATACGGTTTTAATTGCAGTGGGGCTTAGCCCGGTAAATGAATTTATCAAACAGGCAGAGCAGGCAGGAATAAAAGTTTTTGAGGCCGGTGATGCAAAGGAAATTGCCGAGGCATCATCTGCCATGTTTAGCGGTAAAATAGCCGGCCGGAAAATTGCCGGAGTACTCGGCAAAGAAAGTAGGCCCGTTCCGAAGGCATGGTATGAAAAGGCAAATGCTTTGAAAAAACATCCCGGACCAGCTACAACGCCCCTTTATGATTCTTACCCTGAAACCGGTATCACGCCTGTCATCCATTGCCATCAGCAAATTCCCTGTAATCCATGCGTTTCTGTATGCAAACAAAATGTTATTTATATTCCCGGTGATTCTCTGCTGGAAAACCCTCAGATTACTGAAAATGAATGCATTGGTTGCCACAAATGCCTGTTCATTTGCCCCGGCCTGGCAATCTCCCTGGTGGATTACCGTGAAGACCAAAACAACCCGATAGTTTCCTTACCTTATGAAGTATATAACTATAAGTATAAAAAGGGGGACAGGATCCTTTTGACTGATTATGAGGGGAATCCGCTTGGAGAAGCGGTTATTATTAGTGCTGCAATAAAAAAGGCATCAAGAAAAACCCAGATTATAAAGATTAAAGTTCCTGAAAAAATGGCCAAACAGGTTGCAGGATTCCGAATTCAAAAAGAGGAAGTCACGTTGCCTAAAGACGAAATCACATTGGACAGAATTTCTGACGAGGCGATTATTTGCCGGTGTGAAAGAGTAACTGCTGTCGAAATCCGTGAGTTGATCAGGTCAGGTATAAGAGATATGAATCAAATAAAGGCAATTACAAGGGCAGGAATGGGGGCATGTGGTTACAAGACTTGTGAAAATTTAATCTTACAAATGTTTAAGGAAGAAGGAGTTCCTTTAGAAGAGGTCAGTTTAAACACAATAAGACCTGTTTTTGTTGAAACTCCACTTGGCGTTTTTGCCAATATTTTAGAATGAAAACAAAATGAAAAAACCATACGATTTGATTGTTATTGGAAGTGGCTCCATTGGAGTGCCGGTGGCCTTTGAGTTTGCAAAAAGCGGGCAATCCGTGCTGGTGATTGACTCTCTTGCATCTCCTGGACAGGGGCAGGACAAAAAGGCAATCGGCGGTATTCGGGCAACCCACTCTGATAAAGGTAAAATAGTGGTTAGCCAGAGAAGTATAGATATATTTTCTACATGGAAAGAAATATATGGAGATGATATCCAATGGAAGAGCAATGGCTATTCATTCCCCGCCTATACCAAAGAAGATGAAACCACTTTAAATGATTTAATGAAAATTCAAAAAGGTTATGGCCTGAATATCAACTGGTTGTTACCTGAAGAGTACAGGGAATTAAATCCCGGAATTAACATGAAAGGATTGCGGGGCAGCACCTATTCCCCGGAAGACGGCTCCGCTTCCCCTTTGTTATTCATCAACTCCTGTCATTTTAAGGCGGTAGAATATGGAGCCGAATTTATATTCAATGAAACAATTACCGGATTTCATATAGAAAAAAGCAGGATTGCCTCAGTAAGAACAAACAAAGGGGAGTATTACTCGGCCAATGTTTTAAATGCTGCCGGAGTCTATGCAAGGGATATTTCTCAAATGGCAGGAATTGAAGTTCCGGTAGATCCTGATTGTCATGAGGCAGGGATCACTGAGCCCGTTAAGCCGTTTATGGGGCCTATGGTAGTTGATATGCGGTCGGAACCAGGGTCCAAGAATTTTTATTTTTACCAGAGCACTGAAGGCCAGGTCATTTTTTGTTTGACTCCCGATCCACCAATTTTGGGAACAGATAGTCGTGCTACCTCGGGATTTCTGCCGATGATTGCAAAAAGAATGATAAAAATTATGCCCATGCTTGCAAACTTAAAAGTTCGACGTACCTGGCGCGGGCAATATCCTAACTCTCCAGATGGATTTCCCATAGTAGGGAAGGTGAGGGAATTGGACAATTTCTATCAGGCTGTTGGAATGTGTGGTCAGGGTTTTATGCTTGGACCCGGTATGGCCGAATTAATCCACAGGCTGATCACGGAAAGCTACGGTTCAGATGATCCGGAAATATCAAAAAGTTTCGATCCTTATCGCGATTTCAAAGGAAAGGAGGTGTTTAAATAAAAAGCAATACAGCTTTCACTCAAAACTTCGTATTACCGGTTTCCCATAGGGACTGAACGGAAACTCTGATAGATATTTTTCATACCCTTTTTTAGTAAACCAGCCGCCGATGCCGTATCCTGTTTGGGCCTTCTCTATATGGAATTCCTGTGCCGGAATAAAGCCATAGCCGATCAGGTAAATCTGCTTACCATTTTTATTTTTTGCGGAATCAACAACCAAAGAAACATGCCCGATTCCGCCATCTTTATTTTGAACAAACATATCTCCAGGTTTTAAAGCTCCGGTTTCAACTTTGTTTGCCCCTTTTTTAATTGAATATGAGTTTGAATAGGCCATATGCCATCTTAGAAAGCTTTTGTATTTTTTATTACTTCTTTTGTAGTACTTCTTTTTCCCGCTGTAATCATAAAGATAAAGCTTATCCAGTTTGTTTTGAATTTTATGAAAATCAGCCCAGAACCTCATGCAAAAATCAGCGCACTGTTCCAGGTCGGATTTAAAAAGCAAGGGTTTATCTACTACCGCATAAATATTGTACAGTACACCCAATACTTTCTCTCCATTCCATTTATAAATTTTTTCACTTTTTTTTAAAGGCAGGCTTTGAAGGTAATGGCTATAGCTTTTTTTATCGTATCTAATTCTTTCATACCCGTTTGGGACCGGAAGATTTTTAATGGCATCATAGCTAAAACCTATCTGTACAAAGACAAATAAAAAAAAGATTACCAAAGCGATCCGACAAATTGTAATTTTTTTA
>JASJGP010000496.1:0-2935 GCA_033791485.1 Desulfobacterales bacterium
TGACGAGCAAGTGGGGAGCGATGATGATAATAATGAAACGAAAATTGACCCGGACGTTGATGACGAATCATCAGAGAAAGAAAAACAATCAGCAAAAGACCCCCAAAAAGATCCGGCTGAGAATAACAATTTAGATGACTCTGTCGCTTTGGATGGCGATGAAGTAGATGGTGGGATCGATGATAAACTCAATCAGGAAGAGGCGTCTGCCGACGGCCATGAAAAAAAGGAAGATGCCAGAGCAGATCAAGCAGAAAAAAATGCCGCAGAGGATCCGGACCCGGTCGAAGTAAAAGAGATCGACAAAAAGGAGAAAGCGCCCCTAAAAAGTACGGTCAAAAACCAAAAAAGAAAAAAAGTTGTTAAGGGAGCTGCCTCATCCCGAAAAATAATCGTATCGGCATTAATTATAGTAATGATCGCGGTCTATATCATTTACAGCAAGCCCGCTTTATTAGGCATAGTAGGACAGGCGGAAAAAGCACTTTCGGTAAAAACTGAAACAATGCAACCTGCATTACCAGAGCAAATTCCGGTCCCGAAGCCGAAGCCTCCCGGTAAACATGATTTTTTTGTGGCCAAGCTTGAAGAAGTCGACCGGCTCAGGGATGATTTGCTTGCCAAAAAAGAAGAGATCTACAGACTGAAACTGCACTACCAAAATGGGATTTATGAGTTAAAGGATAAAATTGGTCGGGAAATACGGGAGGCCAATATCTCCTCCTATGCACGGGCTTTAATGAACAAACGCATGGAACTCGACCTGCGAACAATTCAGCGCCGTCAGGCTTACATTCAGGGACTTGAGAAGCCGGATCGGTGGGTTCATAAAGGCAGTGAAGAGTTGCTTTTTCTCAAACGAAAAGGCTTACTGGATCTTCAAATATTTGATATTGCCAGTGGCATCGACTTGGACCGCCACATGCGATATATGAACGCCGCCATTCAGACGTACCAGCCAAGTGCAGAGAAACTCGCTGTCGATCCACCTCCGGCGGAATTAACATCCCTTGAGACCATCTGGCGCCAAATACTCAATCAACAAGTTGAAAACATGCAGTCACCGATTGGACGAAATGATGAACAAATTATTGCCGAAATTTGTTCAGGTGATTTTAGACGCATCGCTGAACTTTCCGCTATTACCGCTAACGCAGCCAGGTGCCTTTCCCGGATGAAGGGATCAGACATATTTTTAAACGGATTGACACAAATAAGCGCCGAAGAAGCCAAATATCTATTTCAGTGGCAGGGCAACTGGATCTGCTTAAACAATGTTAAAAAACTATCTCCGGCAGTCGCCAGGTATTTATTTAAATGGGAAGGAAATTGGATATCCCTCAACGGTCTGACAGAATTCCCGCCCGAACTGGCATTGTACCTGATGGAATGGAAAGGCAACCAGCTCGAACTCATGGGCTTAAATTATGATAAATCGAAACCGGATAAAAGAGTATTGAAATACCTCGCGCTGTGGGAAACCATGGGGGGAAAATTGTTTATTTCAGATGGTATCAGAAAAGAGATGGCGCAGGTGATGTAGGCTATATTCAAAAGGGGAATTGATATGCGGAATCATCAAAAATGCAGTTATGCTGTTATGGGGTTGATAATTTTTTTGTTTAGCGGAACCGTATCCGCAACCGGCTATAAAACGACAGAACTCAATCGCAAGATGGTCGAAATTTCATCTTTGCAAAATAGCCTGTCTGAAAAAATGACCCTGGCCATGGATAAGAAGAAACTACTGGAACAAAAAACCGCAGCTCTCAAAGAAGAGATCCGACAAGAAAAAGAGCAGTTGCAGATTGGATCCTATCAACACGCCATTCTGACACCCAGAATTGACTACAATCTTAAACTTATTCAACTGCTACTCGGATACGTTACCAGCTTAAAAGAAAAAGTCGTATATTTCCAAAATGGTCATGAGACGCTGGGTTTTTATTTTCAACAGGCCCAGGATGATTTATTAATGATCAAAACGCTGAACGATATGGAAGTAGACAAATTGATCGCTCAAATAAATTCGGCTCTGGATGAATATACCCCTGAAACCACCAATCCCCTGTTTGATGCCAGCGGTGTGCCCCTGAAAGATACCGAACAAATCTGGAACGAAATAGTTGACCCATAATACCGGATTCAGGCACTATATTATATTCTCACGCTAAGACGCAAAGAAATACAGAGAAAACTTTGCGCCTTGGCGGCTTTGCGCGAGGCATCTTTTACCCGGATTAGATTGGTGCGATTACGGGGACTGAAATTTTTAGGAGGAGTTTTCGTCTTGCCAAAACGCCCGCTCTAAGCTATATTTATATATAACTTTTCAGATTTAATTTTATCTTCTACTTGAAAGGATGTTGGTATGCACAGAGCGGTGGTAGTTGCGTTGCTGATTTCATTTTCTTTTTTGAATTCCGGTTGCAGCCCCCGAATAACCCCTGAGGAAGCCAAAGTGCTGGTTGTCTTAGATGGGATACAGCGTGGGGTGGAGTCAAATATTGATTTTAAACAGTTTGAACAGTTGATCGGAACCGCCCAGGCTGAACTTAAAATTCTTGAGCAAAACAGCAAGAAAAACCCCTGCTTTATGAGCGCTGTAACTAAATGCTATGCATCCTATGAAATTGCCAAAAAAGCGTGGAAAAAGAAGGAGGAAGCAAAGGATGTAAAAAGGAAAGAGGACATGGAAATGACCCTGGCTTTTTCCCTTTCATTTTCTGCTTTGAATATTGAAAAAGCAAACAGGTGCTATGAGTAACCAGCAGTGTATCTTAAACTTGATTTTCTAAACCGAATTGTTCTTCCCGTTAGGCCTTTTCCTGGATAAAATCCTTTTAGTGGTTGTCAAAGAAACGTTCCGTTATTCAAACGTTTTTTCCTACAACCACTTATACCAGCCGGAATGTTTTTATGAAAAGCGGTATAA
>JASJGP010000497.1:0-3781 GCA_033791485.1 Desulfobacterales bacterium
TAGTTGATCTGTTCCCTGGTTAGCTGCACGATAGCCCTTTTACTAACAGTTTAACTTTTTATGACAAAGAATATTTCACCTCAGAGCTCACAGAATTTATATCTTTTTTTCTTTGTGTTCCCTGTAAACTCTGTGGTTAAAGTAAGCAGCATTGTTTCGGTTTATAAAAACCTGTGTGTTACATTGCTGATTCAGGATGAAAGACATTTAATTCTTTGAGATCGTCTCCTAAGTATTCCCGCTCATTGGGCCCAAGGATTCCAAGAGACAGGCAAATCAAGGTCCACAGGTGGACAGTTTGCCATGCATGATCACGCTGGTCGGCCAAATCATGAATCTGGGCATGACAGTTGTGGCACGGGGCTATACAGTAATCAGCGCCTGTTGTGAGAATCTGATCTGCCTTCAGTTTTCCATAAGCACGACGTTCTTCCGTAAAACCTGACTGGAGAAAGCCACCACCACCGCCACAGCAGTAATTATTAGATTTGTTAGGATACATGTCTATAAAATTTTCTTCACCCACCACGGACCTGACAATAAACCGCAGGTCTTCTGCGATGGGATCCCCAAACGATTTTCGAACTATCTGACAAGGATCCTGAACTGTAAACTTGATTTTTAAATCCTTGTTCCAGTCGGAGTTAACTTTCAGTTTTCCTTCACGGATCCATTTTGCATAATACTCATAAATGTTTTTAACTACAAACTTATGCTCGATATTGAATTTTTTCAGTCCTGCCAGGACTGAGAAGGTTACGTGCCCTCACTCGGTGTTGAGAAAGACCTTGCAACCCAGATCATCAGCCTGTTTAGCCGAAATTCGAGTGATGTGTTCCCAGGAGTCATTGTCTGCAAGGAACATGCAGTAATTTTCTCCTCCCCATCCCTTGCTCCCGTAAGTCCAGTTAGCTCCAACTAAGTTAAGAATCTTCCAGAGAGGAACCATTTCGTCAGGCTCTGTTACAGGCTCCCTGGAATTCTGGTTCAAGAAAAATTCAGCTCCTTTCTTGTCAATTGGGGCTTCCATGTCCTTGAATTCGGGCTGTGATTCCTGGTATTCTTCAAGTACGTCTTCCACAACGAACACAAAGTCATCCGGTGCTGTCCCCATGGCACTGCAACTGTCATTTCTCAGCGCCATGTCACACGATCCCAATATACCCTTGGGTCGTTCTTCTCTTGGCCAGGTTGCACGCGCATTAAAAACAAGCTGCGGAATATCGATTTTCATAGGACAGACATATATGCAGCGTTGGCACATGGTGCACATCCACACCCATTTGCTGCTTGTAAGTTCATCGTCCATTCCCAAAGCCGCCATTCGTAAAAACTTTCTGGGATCCATGCCTTCCAGCCCGGTTGCAGGGCAACCGGAAGAGCATGCTCCGCATGTAAGGCAAAGATTCAAATTTCCTCCTTCAGGAAGAAGCTCTTTTACCTTGTCTATAAACATACTTTTCTTCTTGCCTCCAAGTTTGATTGCTGTTTCAGCCATATCGAATAATCCTCCGTAATATATTTTTAATTTCTCAAAGGGCTTAACCCTAACTCTTTTATTTTTCTTTCCATGTCAATAACAGCTGAAGAAAAATCCTGCCCCATATTGGAAGCCAGAGTGACGTACTTCAGCCTGTCATTTTCAAAACCTGTCTCTTCAAACATTTTGTGAACATCACCTACCCGCATATTTGCAAATGTGTTCCCCTGTTCAGATTTGCAATTTCCGTTATGGCAGGTCATGACTAAAACGCCGTCCGCTCCGTTTACAAAAGCGGATAAAAGATAATCAATATCAACCTTTCCCGCACATGGAACTTTAATTATTTTTAATCCTGTTGGAAGCGGCATGTTAAACGCTTCAGCCATTTTTCCAGCCTCAAAAGCAGAATTCTGGCAACAAAATGCTATGATATTTGGTTCATTATTTCCCGATTCAGCAAAATTTTGAATTTGGCCTTTAATATCATCGTCTTCAAAGCCGCCAATTTGTATAGCATCCATGGGACATTCACTTGCACAGATACCACATGCCTGGCACGCAATTTTAGAAATGACGGCCTTATTATCTTCATCCCAGTAAATTGCACCATGGGGACAACACCTGTAACAAGTCAGGCAAAAAACACATTTACCGGTATCGACAACTGCTTTTTCCTTTGGAAGCATCCGTTTGCCGTCACCAAGTAGATTTTTTACTTTAAGCGCCACATTTTCAACATCCGTCCATATTAGCGGCAAATCCTGTACTTCCCGGGTTGCGCCCACCACAAAAATGCCTTCTCTGTTTGAACAGACCGGAAAAAGATGAACGTTATCTTTTTGTAAAAAACCAAGTGGACCGACATCAATTCGTAAAAGTTCAGCAAGCCCTTCATTACTTTGATCAGCGCAAACGGCCTCCTCAACAACTATAAGATCGGTCGATAGCTCCATATCACGCCTTAATACAGTGTCGTGGAATGAAATCTTTTTGCCATCCGGGCTAATATTCGGTGCTTGTTTTAGTTTAAAATAGGTTGCGCCATTGTCTCGCGTATCTTTATAAATCAGTTCAAGACCGTCAGAAGCAACTTTTAAATCTCCTGCATAAACATACGCACTGCAACCCTTTGTTTCTTCAATGGCTAAAACGCTGCGCATCACCCTTTCCATCACAAGGGGATACCCCTCCTGTGCAAAGCCTACGACAAAAGCAACCGTTTTATTTTCCAGTTTTTTCCTGCCTGATTTGTTGCCAGGAGCTAATAATTCCTCCACCTGCGATTGGGTAAGCACATTTTTGGAAAGGGAAAGCCCATACTTTTCATTCAAGGGCTCGACAGAAAAATCGGTGGCAACGACTATGGCCCCCACTCTTTTTTCTTTAAGCTCGTTTTCCTTTGACAGGGTTACATTAAAATCACCCGTAACGCCGGTAACATCTTTTATCTGTGTCCGGGTGAAAATATCGATCTGATCGTTGTCTTTTACCTGCGTGACAAGTTTTTTTAAGCTGTCGAGTTCATTACTGTTTAAACTAAACAGGCTGTTTGTTCCTCCTTGAAATCCAATGTCGGATTCCTTTTCTATCAGGCTAACCCGATATCCTGAAGCGGCAATTTCTGAGGCCGCCTTTAAACCCGGTATGCCGCCGCCAATAACCAGGACCCCGGTGTTTATATTTATTTCTTCCATATCCACATTTGTCGTATCTGTCATTAGTTTTCCCCCAAATATTTCATAACCTCACCGGCCGCCTGGGTGGCATGGGCCATGGAAGCGGCAATGGTCTTTGGACCTTGCACGGTCCCTGCAATGAAAATGCCGTCCTTTGAGGTTGAGGTTCTGTTAAACTTATCTTTACAGGCAAAAAAACCGTCTTGATTAAGATCGATGCCAAGCAGTTCTGAGAATTTAATATTATCGGAACCGGGCATTATTCCGATGGACAGGACAACCATGTCGAATACCTCTTTCACAGGCAGACCGCCATCATCACTCATATATCTCATCTGCAATTTGTCTTCTTCAATGGGATAAATATCCACAGGAATATTTCGTACAAAACGCATGTCTGATTTACATTTTTCATAAAATATGGGAAAGTTTTTTCCGGTATTCTGGATATCCATATAAAATATGGTGATATCGGTATCAGGATTTTTATATTTTAGTTGTTGAGCCATTCGCAACGCATATGGGCAGCATACCTGAGAACACCATAAATTCCCCAGATTTTCGTCCCTGCTTCCCACACATTGAATAAAGGCAACCGCCTGGGGTTCTTTGCCGTCAGAAG
>JASJGP010000498.1:0-3491 GCA_033791485.1 Desulfobacterales bacterium
AGCCGGAAGGGGTGGCCTCTGTTCCCTTGCTGTTACGTACGAGCTGGAACGCCTGGATTTGTCTAATCGATTCGCTGACATTTCTTCCCACCGGAGGGGTGAGAACTTCATAGCCCTGAACCACACCGTCAGGATCTATAATAAAACGCCCCCTGGTTTCAACGCCGGCGTTTTCATCGTAAATTCCATAAATAGTCCCCACTTTACCCCCTGCATCTGATAACATGGGGAAAGGGATACCGCCGTCTACCATTTTTGAAAGTTCCTTATCATTCCACATTTTATGAACGAAAACACTGTCAACACTCATCGAAAGGACTTCTACACCAAGATTCTGAAAATCAGAGAATTTTCCGGCAACTGCCGAAACCTCGGTTGCTCAGACAAAGGTAAAATCACCGGGATAAAAACATAAAACCACCCATTTGCCCAGATACTCGGATAGTTTGACGGAAACAAATTTACCTTTATGATATGCCGGTGCGGTGAAATCGGGTGCTTTTTGTCCTACTTTAATCATGGCTTCCTCCTTAATAATCTTGTTTTCTGTTTGTTTTGTTTCTTCTGTTTCAACAACTTCGCCAACAGGCCCACCTGTTGGCCGTGCACAACCAACCTCCAAATCTTCACTCATACTTAAACCCTCCTTTACTCATTCATAGTTGCAAATATGGTCGGATAAATGTGCAGGTTTATTTAACATGACACGCTGAACATTTTGTCGGCCCTGTCTTTACTCCTGCCTTTTTCTTTTCTTTATGGCATTTGATACACGTCTTATTCATAACCTGCTTCTTTTTAAGCTTCCCCTGCATTTTTAAAGCCTTTATTATTCCTTCGGTTTTTGGAAAAATGGCATGACATGCATTGCAGTCGCCTATTGCGCTCTGATGCAGGTGGTGGGGGAAATCAACGACACCTTTTTTGCCGCCGTCAAGCTTAATATCTTTGGCACCCTGATGTTGAACTGCAAAAGCTAATGCACCCGTAAAAACGATTATTATAAGTATTGCCACGATTGTCCTTGCTTTCATACTCTTCCCTCCAAAAAATTAATTGTTTGTATTAATTAAGGGTTCGCGTAAAAATAAGTTCGCAATTTCAAGTGTTGAGACGCCCGGCTGACAAGGCACGAAAAAGCATGAATATCAAGCATATTCAGAGTTTTCGCAACGCAGTCAGGCGGGATGCATCGGCGCCTGAAATGTGAAATTATTTTCGGAGTCTACGCTTACCTGCGCAAGCCCTTAGCCTATTGACAAATATGCCCGGATTATCTGAATGCGGCTTTTCATAACGATAGACTGTTATAATTGTTTACTACACTTTTTTATAATAAAACATTATATGCCAAGGTTATAGTTTTTGTCTCATATTTTTTATGATACAAAACTGTCTCTCAAGACAGCTTTGAAATTGTGGGTTGGCGGTAAAGAAGTCCTTTGCGATACATTCAGGATTATTTCTGCATCTTGCATTCCTTGTCCCATTCAGGACAGGCTGTTTCCATAGCAGTTAAATATTTCTCCGTGCACTCGCCACATTCAAGCTCTACGTTGGGAACATCGCCATATTTTTCTCTGATTTCCTCCGGTGAAAGTACTTGAGCAAAGCTGCATCCGCACTGAGGGCATGCTGTTTTCATTGTATATTTTCTTTTTGACATAATACACCTCCTGCCTTTTCCAGGTTGATAAAAAAATAATCTGACAATACCAAAAAAGCAATAATCGTACCAGCTTATATAATAGCTATTCATCAACTCCGGGAATCGGTATTTCCTCTCCACTCCAACAAGAATTCATTATAAAAATAAGATTACTTTTGAAAAATCACTAAGTTTTTTTATTTTCCGGCTTATTTTTTGGCATGTTTATTGAATACTTCTTTATTTAATATTTTGTTATTTAACAGTCAATATAAAAGGAGGATAAAATGGCACAAATAACTTTTAAGGGTGACCCGGTTCATACCATAGGCGAATTGCCAAAAATCGGGGATAAAGCACCTGATTTTCTTCTCACTAAAACTGATCTGTCAGATATATCTTTAAAAGATGTATCAGGGAAAAAAGTAATCTTAAATATTTTCCCAAGCATAGATACACCGGTATGCTCTATTTCAGTGGCCAGATTTAATGAGGAAATAAGTAAATTTGATAATGCGATTGTCATTGGCGCATCTTTGGATCTGCCTTTTGCTCATGCCCGATTCTGCGAAGCCGAAGGGATAAAAAATGTGACTACAGCATCCGAATTGCGTAACAGAGAATTTGGCAGCAACTACGGGGTGAGGATGGTGGATGGCCCATTGGCCGGACTCCTCGCAAGAGCAATCGTTGTGATCGACGAAAATTCAAAGGTGATTTATACTCAACTGGTTGGAGAAATAACCCAAGAGCCGGACTATGACAAGGCTTTGAATATGCTTAAAAATGCCTCGGATATCGCTGAAACCCCCGATACCTGTGTCCAGAGCTCTACCGCAGAACATGCAAGGGCTGATGACATAGATGAACCCTGCGATGATGGAAGGGCAGGATAGTTCATGAATACCGACAGTATAATTATCAGGTGCTCAAATTGCGGTACAAAAAATCGAATCCCTAAAATCCGGATAAATGACAAGCCTGTTTGTGGCCGATGTCATTCCTCACTCCCGGAAGCCGGGGTCTTTGACAGTCCTGTGATTGTTTCAGATAAAACCTTTAACCATGAGATTGTTTCTGCCACAGTTCCTGTGCTACTCGATTGCTGGGCGCCCTGGTGTGGCCCGTGCCGTACGATTGGACCGATAATTGACCAATTGGCCAAAGAATTTACAGGAAAGGTCAAATTCGCCAAGCTGAATGTAGATGAAAATCCAGCTACCTCGACAAAGTATAACATTATGAGTATTCCCACCATGCTTCTATTTAAAGATGGGAAAATGGTAAATTCACTTGTTGGAGCTCTGCCCAAAGCTGAAATTGAAAATCATCTTCGCTCCCTCATATAGAATGGAGAAACAAACTCATGAAAATATTCATTACAGGCGGATCAGGCTTTGTCGGCACTGATCTTTCACGCTATCTGTTGAAAGAAGGACACAGGGTTATTGCAGTCGGCAGGTCCCCAAGCCATAAACTAGACGGCAAGGAAAATTTTCAATATATTTCTGCTGACACCACTGAAAAGGGAGACTGGCAAAATGCTCTTCATAAGGTGGATGTGGTTGTAAACCTGGCAGGAATAAATATTTTAAGCTTTTGGACAGACAGCTACAAAGCTAAAATTTATGACAGCCGTATTTTGACTACGCGCAATCTTGTCGAAGCAATGCCGGAAGACAAGGGGCTAACACTTTGCAGCACCTCTGCAGCAGGGTATTACGGCAACCGGGGTGATGAAATTTTAAAGGAAGATGCGCGACCAGGTGATGATTTTTTGGCTAAAGTATGTATTGACTGGGAAAAGGAAGCTTATCAGGCAAAAGCAAAGGGAATCAGGGTT
>JASJGP010000499.1:0-3301 GCA_033791485.1 Desulfobacterales bacterium
ACTTTTTATGAGAAAAACCATGCCGCACTGGCCCTGGAACAGATGGAAAATGTCAGAAAGAAAAAAGGCGTCATAATTAATTTCCCGCTGCCAGAACCTGCGGTCGGAACCTGTGCTTCTGTAAAATCGGGTTCCTGTTAACCGAACTATTTTTTTATGAGGATGGCCCCTACCTGGCTGCTTGGCTCTCCCCGATTTTCAATTTAAACTACGAATCCTTTTTTCTTGACTCACTGGTCGTATTTTTCTATATTCGTGGCTGGAAAAGGACTGCCGGCCCATTGTTCAGAAGCCGGATTCTTGGTGATTCGAGAGCAGAAATATATTTTGATCTTTTAAAGATTTTCAATATAGGAGAGGCGTTATGAAGGTACTGATAGCGTATTTATCTGAGAGTGGAAATACTGGAAAGCTGGCAAATGCTATTTTTGAGGGGATCGAGTCCTCTGAAAAGGAAATCCTGTCCATCAAAGACGTGGCCGGGATCGAAGGCTATGACGTTATTTTTATCGGGTTTCCGGTCCAGTCACACAGTGTACCGGCTAAGGTCGAAGCCTTCGCGAAAACCCTGCCTGACGGACAGAAAGTAGCCTATTTTGCCACACACGGATCCATGAGGGGCGGAGAGATGGCGGTTACAGCCTTCTACCACGCCCTAACTATTTCAAAAAATGCCGTGATACTGGGAACTTTCGGCAGCCGCGGGGAGGTAAAGCAGAGTATTATTGACTCTCTCCTGCAGAAGCCTGAGCACCGGGGCTGGGCCCTGGAGGCGCAGGGTGCTGCGGGGCATCCGGACGCGGCCGACCTAGAAGATGGAAAGGATTGGGCCCGGAATATGTTCGCCAAGGCCCGCGCCAGTTAACAGGGTCGTTTTATCCACCTGCAATCTTCTTGCATAAAATCTGTTCCGCCTTTATGACAGCGCCCGTCTCCTGAGCGGGCGCTTCATCGAAAAAGACGGCTATGCCCTCCATCCCATGCCTTCCGAACGAAAGTGTAAAGCTGAGTCAGGGAATATGGAAGAAAAACAATCGATCAGAAGATGGATGATCTTTATCATTGCATCCTTGCTATTTCTGTTGTCTCAGTTCTACAGGGCCTCCATTGCCGTCATTACCCCTCAGCTGATTACGGATACCGGGCTTAACACCAGAGAGTTAAGCCTTATATCGGCGGCGTTTTTCTATGCGTTTGCCCTGGCGCAGATTCCCATAGGTATCTACCTGGATCGGTTTGGGGCACGTCGTACCATGACCTTTCTGTCCATCGTTGCAGCTTTGGGCGCCCTTGTCTTTGCCTGGGCTGATTCGTTTCAGGGGTTGATGGCCGGCCGCCTGTTGTTGGGTATCGGTATGGCCTGCAATTTGATGGGGACGTTAAAACTGCTCACGCTGTGGTTCAGCCCCGTAAGATTTGCAACCCTTGCTGCGTTGGTGGTTTCCATCGGAACGGCCGGCAATCTGATCGCTACAACGCCATTAGTACTATTTGTACAGGCCTTTGGATGGCGGATCACATTTACGATGTTCTCTGTCGCAAACCTTATATTGGTACTCATTTTCTATGCAGTGGTGACCGACGGCCCCAAAGCCTTTATTCTATCCAATGACGAAGATTCAAGGCCTTCTTTGCGTGATACCTTGTCTGGGATTGGAGATTTATTTCATACCACAGACTATTGGATCATCTCTTTGGGGACATTTTGTCGTTATGGTATCTTTGCCGCATTTCAGGCGCTGTGGGCCGGCCCGTTTCTGATGAATGTCATGGGTCTGCCCGCGATAACCACCGGGAATATGATTTTTCTCATGAATATCGGGCTGATCGTCGGCGGGCCCATCTGCGGTATTCTATCAGACAGGATCCTGGAAACACGGAAAGGGGTGGTGATAGGCGGTCTGGCGGGGTTATCCGGCATACTGCTCATTATGGCATTTTTACCCGCATCCGTAAGCAAAGCGGTATTGTATGCCCTCTTTTTCCTGTGCGGCATATTCAGCAGTTCCGGCATGGTCATGTACTCACATATTAAAGAACTGGTACCGCTGAATAAGGCGGGTTCGGCCATGACGGGAATTAACTTTTTCACCATGGCGGGTGCCGCGGTATTCCTACAGGGTCTCGGCTCCATTATGCAGCACTTTTTCCCCGGTGATACATTGGGCCCTGCGGCATTTCAAACCGCCTTCATCATCAGTTCCGTTTGTCTGGCCGCTACGGCCCTTATATATGTTCAATCCAGGGAATCCCTTAGGTATCGTTTAAGTGATTAAAAAGATATTTTATCCGTCAAAATACTAACAGAAAATTTATTATTTTTTAGGGGAAATTGATGTTTAATTAATGATTGTGGGAAATCTGATACGTTCCGTCAAGCCGGTCACACATCTCTTCATATCTTTTCCCAAGCTCTTTTAATGCTGATTTAAATTCCTGTTTGGTTATTTTAGCTGATTTATATTCTGTTTTTATAAACTCAAACTCGTTTTTATACCAACGATCAGGATCAAAATTGTAAGTCACTTTACCATTTCCTTATTTTTCAACGAATCTGATACATTTAAGTTTATAACTATATTATGGGTTTTTCCAAATGCCATCACCTCTTCAGGTTTGTGTTCACCGGTCAGGTAGGTGGAAAGAAATTTCGGTGCTTTAAGCATGTGCATAATATAAGACATATGACCGGAATAACCGGTATCGTCCAATATCTGAAGCTCTTCGATGGTCTTTTCAGCCATTTTTATGACCTTGCGACTTAACATGGGTGGATTGTCCTGGTTGCATACATGAACAGAATAGATCCTGCGACAGGAAAAGGGGCGGATTTCATATATCATGCACGCCTTGTTTTTCATCAGGAAAGGGCAGGCGGAACGCTGTCCCTTTTCCTTCTTTTTTAAATCCTCGGCAAGGGCCTTATTAACTTTGACCTGTTGGAGCCGGAGGAGACTGCGGGCCTTTTTGAGGATCACAAGGCCTTCAAGGGTCGTGATATCGATGCTGCCTGCATCTGTGCAGCAATAAGCACAGCCTTTCCGACAGGCAGCGTTTTCTTTATATGCAGCCGCTTCTGTTTCGAATGCTTTATATATATCTTTTATTTGATCAATCTTTTTATCCATACACATTCATTTGCAAAGAGGTGACAATTACCATGTTTTATTTTCATCGCAGAGGTTTCTTTAGCGGCCTTGTTAGCCACTTTTTACTTCGAATACTTAATTAGCTTACCACAAAGGTGGTAAGAGTGCCAGTGACAAATTTTATGGCGTCGTAGAAAGTCCCATCTACTTAG
>JASJGP010000500.1:0-3744 GCA_033791485.1 Desulfobacterales bacterium
CAGACGTGAAATCCCGCTTTGCGGGGGCAGGATTCGAACCCCGCCAAACTGCGGCAGGATTTCGCCTTCGGCTCAACCTGCCGACTTGGTCCGAATCCTGCCCAAAAACAAAAAAGAAGTTGGCAGTTGCCTGTCAGGTATTATATCATTCTATTTTGGTGCGCCTGGCAGGATTCGAACCTGCGGCCTACGGATTAGAAGTCCGTTGCTCTATCCAACTGAGCTACAGGCGCATTTGTAAGCGTTCACTGGCACCGCATCTGCGCACGCTCAGAGCAATTAGCATAGCAGACTATAATAGCTGATCACCCTGACCATCCACAGCTGCAGCACCTGTGAACGCTTACAGAACAGAGATTGTTCCACTTTTTTGTCCCAAATGGGCGTGAACGTGTATATCTATTTTTAACAAATTATCATATTATTTCAACAGTGTCTATAATAAATGTATAAGCTGCTATGATTAAAAAAAACGTAAAACAGAAAAAAATTACTAAACGCACTTTAAAAAAAGATTCTTCCTCTCATAAAAAGAATAAAGCTTCAAATCAATTTGCTAAAAAAGCTGATAAAGCTTTAGTAAAATATGATCCCCTTCAGCGTTACCTGGCGGAAATAAGCAACTACAAACTCCTTACACGTGAACAGGAAAAAGAATACGGCATCGGAGTTCAGGAGCATAGCGATAAACAAGCAGCGTATGCTCTTGTAACCTCTAATTTAAGACTCGTTGTAAAAATTGCACTCGATTTTCAAAGAGTATGGATGCAAAATCTTTTAGATCTTATTCAGGAAGGAAATATCGGCCTGATACATGCGGTCAGAAAATTCGATCCTTATAAGAATGTAAAGTTTTCTTATTATGCTTCTTTCTGGATTAAAGCATATATCCTTAAATTTATTATGGACAACTGGCGTCTTGTTAAAATCGGTACCACCCAGGGCCAGCGAAAACTATTTTTTAAGCTGAAAAAAGAAAAACAAAAACTTATTGAACAGGGTTTTGATCCAAAGCCTAAACTCCTTTCCCAAAATCTGGGAGTTTCAGAAAAAGAAATCGTGGATATGGAACAGCGGCTTGACGGTTGGGATCTATCGCTGGACGCACCTTATAAAGATGAATCTGATACAGAAAGAATCGAATTTATAACTCCTGATTCTGAATCTATAGAAGACCAGGTCGCAAAAAAGCAGATTGAAACCCTGCTTCATAATAAAATATCTGAATTCAGAAAAGAAATGACTCCAAGGGAGATGGAAATATTCGACCTGCGAATCTTCTCAGACAGCCCTGTTACATTACAGGAAATAGGGGATCGTTACGGAATATCGAGAGAACGCGTTCGCCAGGTGGAAAATAATATAATAAAGAAAATCAGGGATTTTTTTAAAAAGGAAATCCCCGACTTTGCTTCATATCTATATAAAAAACCAAAAAAAGATACTGACGATTAGTACTTTAGTACATATATTCTTGAATACGAGTAACTACTCACGTAGTCAGGCTGAAGCTGTTTAGACTGCGCTTTCCCCTAACAGTCTTCAGCCTTCATCCTATCCACCTGAGTAGAGACAAGTTGCCAATTTCTATTTTCTAATTTCAGCGTTCCGTGAACGCTCACATAATCTCAAACCTCTGTCAGGAATAATATTTAAATGAAAAACAATATATTAACATTTATCATTATTATAATACTCATTTCATTTTATTCAGGTTGCTCATTTATTGAAAAAAAAGCTTATCCTTCTTCCAAAAAGCCGATCGCTTCTTACGCACCTGATAGCAGCTATTATTTTTTTACCAAGGCACAAATTGCACATAAAAGAGGGAACTTCGAAAAAGCAATTGGATACCTTGAGAAAGCAATCAAAATTGATCCCGAATCTTTATATCTTAAAAGAGAACTTGCTTTGTTCTACGCACAGAAAAATAATGGGCATAAAGCTTTAGTAATTACAGAAAATATACTGAAAATTAATCCTGACGATGTTGAGACACTTATTCTTTCAGGGAAAATTCACCACAACCTGAAAAATAATGTTGCTGCAAAAGAGGCATATAAAAAAGTACTCGAAATTGATAAAACCAGGGAAAATATATATTTAATCCTTGGAGGTTTATATATAAAAGATAATGAAACATCTGACGCACTCAGTGTTTTCAGACAGCTCGTTCATAATTTTCCTGCCTCGTATCCGGGCCGATTTTTCCTGGGGAAAATCTATTTACAAAAAGGCAATTATAAGGAAGCTGAAAAACAGCTTAAAAAGGCTCTCGCTCTGCAACCGGAACTGGTAGAGCCAAGATTCGAGTTGCTGAATATTTACCGTGCTCAAGGAAAAAAGCAACATCCTGAAAAAATTTATAAAATTTATAAAGATATCCTGAAAAAAAATCCGGATAATATCAGGGCAGCCATAGAACTTGGCTCTTATTATCATGAAAACGGAAAAGTTCGGGATGCCCAAAAGCTATTTATTGATCTTGGGAAAAGGAGCAAATCCAAATTTGCTATAATATTAAATATCTTACAACTTTATATTGAAAAAAAGAAATACAGCGCCGCAATAACTATTCTTGAGGGTATGCTTAAAGGCGCTCCGGAAAACCCGGACATTCATCATATTACAGGTATAGCTTTTAACGGCAAAAAAGATTATGATAAAGCAATGATGCACTTTAAAAAGGTAAAACCCGGTTCCAGATTTTACCAGGACGCAACAGTGCATATATCTTACCTGTACCAGGAAAAAGGGGATATCAAAAAGGCAATCAATCATTTAAAGAAAGCGATTGATAAGACGCCTGATGATCCTGAATTGTTTTATTATCTTTCTACATTTTATGAAGATACTCAAAAGTTTAAAGATGCCGAAACCGCCCTTAAAAAAGCCATTGAGATTTCTCCCAAAGAGGAAAAGTTCCTTTTTCGATTGGGCGTTGTTTATGATAAATGGAACAAAAAAGAAGATTCCATTAAAACAATGAAAGCTTTAATAAAGCTTAATCCGGAGCATGCAAATGCATTGAATTATCTTGGCTATACCTATGCTGATTTGGGAATAAATCTTGACGAAGCTGAGCGCCTGATTAAAGAAGCATTAAAATATAAACCTGATGACGGATACATTACTGACAGCCTGGGATGGGTTTATTTTAAAAAGGGGCTGTTCAACGAAGCATTAAATCTCCTTAAAAAGGCAGTCGAACTGGTTCCTGATGATCCAATTATGCTGGAACATCTCGGAGATGCCTATCTTAAAACAAATGACCGGGTAAATGCTTTAAAATTTTACAAACGTTCTTTAAAAAACAAGAAAAAGGATAAAACACAGCTTGAAATAAAAATTAAAGAGCTGACAATTGAAAAACCCTAACCTCAAAAAGGCAAAAGGCAGACTTCCGAGGCCTGTATTCTGAATCCTTAAATACTTTTCTTTAACTGTTAACCGGTTTTTTAATGATATAAAAAGAGTTTTCGTTCAGACACTAACTAATGAAACTTATAAGTTTAATATTTTCCCTTGCTGCCGCTTCTTTTCTTTTCTCTTCATGCGCAAGCCTTACCGGCAGGATACCTGAAGAATCCGTAGATAATGTTGAAGCTGCAAATCTGCTTTCATCTTTGAATACAAAAAATCAAAACCTCAAAGCTTTTAAAGGAATCGGCAGAATAAAGCTGTGGCATAATAATAACCCCGGAATTGATGAGCGTGTTGCGTGGGCAGCCGATAGCCCGTCAA
>JASJGP010000501.1:0-6508 GCA_033791485.1 Desulfobacterales bacterium
CTTATAAAAAAAAGAAATGCAAAAGGAATAACCATTGTATATCCAGCTTTATCAATGGAAAACCCGTAGGGATAAACAAGATAAAAAGGCATAAGGAAGACCATTGTAAAAAGACTGACAAAAAGTATTGCTGCTGAGATAGCCGGTAAAATAAAAATACGAATCTTTAAAAGAGACGTTTGAAATATAGGATAGTCCATTCGCTTTTCAATCTGCAGAAACCATGCTATAGAAATAATTGAGGTGATTAAAAGTATTATTGTTCGCACGGAAGCAAACCCCCAATCATAAGCACTTGATATTACATAAATTAGTAGGCTTAATCCAAATGCCAGCAACCCTGCCCCTTTCCAGTCAAAAGGCTCTCTTCTAACAATGTCTCCTTTTGTGTCTTTAAGAATTTGAAAAGCTAAAATCGTAGCTACGATACCAATGGGAATATTAATATAAAATATTGCCCGCCATGAAAATAAATCGACAATCAGGCCGCCAAGTACCGGACCGGCGGTTAATCCTGAAGCAACTGCTGTGCCAACCATCCCTAATGCTCTTCCCCTTTCAGAGGCTGGAAAGGCATCAACAACAAGTGCGGGTGAACAAGCCATTAGCATTGCAGCAGCAATCCCCTGCAAGACTCGTGCAGCAATCAGCCATTTAGCATCCGGTGATATTCCACATAATAAGGACGCAATTGAAAAAATAAAAAATCCCCGGCAATAGACCCATCTCCTTCCCTTTATATCGCTGAGCCGCCCGAAAGAAAGCAGAAGTGATGATACAGTTAAAAGATAGATCATTGGTATCCATTCAATTGTTGTAAGCGGAACCTTTAAATCTTTCATAATGGCGGGCAGAGCAATATTTACAATGCTGCTGTCAAGCGTCGACATAAAAACCGCGACAGCCACAAGTGAAAATATAACCCACTTTTTTTTAGTAATAGCAGTATCTTTCATAAAATTATAGCAGAATAATATATGGAACGCTTCGATACCTTTGCAAAAAGTCAGACCACAGCTAACAATGATATTAAGTTATTTCAACATCATAGACATTATGTAACATATGTGGTTTAATGTTATGCGTCAAGGATTAAGTTGATATTAAAAAAACGGATGGTTGCAAATCTACCCTTTTCTCTGATACAGAATGAACATGTTGCATAATAAATTGTTAAGCAAGATGGCAGGGAATACAGATAAATAGATGGAGGAGCACAATGAGTGAAATACGCATGACCGGAGAAGTCCGTACAGATTATGACTGTGAAGCAATTGGCTTTCCTGCTGAAAGGTGGGGGGAAGCAGTATTCAAGATTGGAGAAGAAGAGATTGTTTTTGAAGTCAGTGTGGAAGATAACGTTATTATCTCCATAATGGCAGGCGAGGATACTGCGTGGAAAGGCACGTTAAAGGGCCTTAAACAGATTTTAAAAGGTGAGACAAAGGCAAGATAACGATCAATGCTGGAAAAAGACGCACGAAGAATATTATTTTTCAGGGCACTTGGTGAAACAGACCATGAAGGCGTTTTCATTCCCTCTTCTCTTTTAGAAACGGTTCGAAAAAATATGGAGCCCTTCCTTAAAGATACTGATTATTTTGCCGGGTTCTGTCGCAGTCTTGAAAAAATAGCAGACCGTCGCCATAACATTGACTTCGCGACCTATTATATGGCCTTTGACTTTAAACTTGGCAAATCAGGCCTGCTCCTTTTAGTATGTTTTTTAATAGGCTTAGGCTCCAATTATCTTGGCTCAGGCCCCAGGGTCAACATCCTGCTAAACCCCTTAATGATTCTCCTTTGCTGGAACTTTGCCATCTACCTTGTATTGCTGTTTAAGGGAACAGTCTTTCGAAAATACACCCTTCCACCTGCAAACATGGCGTTTCAACTGATTAACTTTGGCAGGAGTATAAAGGACAAATTCAATCTGCTTTTTCCAAAGAAATCAAAAAAATCTACACTATTAAGAAATGCCAGGATTTATTTTATCAAACTATGGCTGCAACAGGCCAATGCTTTGTCAGCAGCCCGACTCTCCTTAATTCTCCATGGTATGGCCATTACCCTTACATGTGGTGTTGTGACCGGCCTTTACTTAAGAGGACTCTTTCAGGAATACCAGTTTGCATGGCTCTCCACATTCGATAAATCGATTGTCATGAGCCTTGGCAAAGTCATTTTCGCACCTGCACTCTTTTTAATACAAGAAAATATGCCAAAAGAAAATATGGGTGCTGCATGGATACATCTTTTCGCAGCAACCGCTGGTTTTTATATCCTTTTGCCCAGATTTCTGCTCCTTTTTTATACAAGACTTAAAATAAAGAAACTAACTAAATCTGTTGAGCCGGATCTGACTCTGCCTTATTTTATGAAATGGCGTTTAGATTCAGTAAATCTTGACATTTATGCGTACAGCTATTCCCTGGATGATCAATATCTGCTCCTATTAAATGAAGCTCTTGAAAGAGTTTACGGACATCAGGACAAACTCATTGTAGAGAATATCCAGTGGGGAGAAGATCTTCCCAAATCACTGAATCAGGAAAGAATTCCCGTCTTTTGCTTTAATGCCGCACAAACTCCTGAAAACGAAGTTCATGGCGAGTTTCTAAACAGGATTCTTCAGCGTTTAAACTCCTGTATCGTTATTGTGGATTATTCAAGACTGTCTAAGCAGCAACAAAATTCCCGGTTTTTACTTTGGAAGAACCTCCTTGAAGATTTTGTCGGCTTAAACCGGTTCTTTTGGACGAACCTGGAAACAATAAGCAGTAAAAATGTCTCAGAACTTGCCGACGCATTATGGAAAAAAATCATTGAGTAAGAAAACTGAAATCTTAATCAGTATCATTTCGCATACCAATATCGGGAAAACGACTTTAGCCCGTACATTGCTTCGAAAAGACATTGGTCAGATAAACGACGCACCCCATGTTACTTCTGAACCTGAACGGCATGTATATCTCGAAGGGAAAGATGATGTCATATGGCTTTGGGATACGCCGGGATTCGGGCATGTGGGAAAGTTGTTGACCCGTCTTGAACGCGAAAACGGCAAAATCGGATGGATCATGAACGAAGTGGTGGACAAGCTTTTTAACCGTGCGCTTTATTGCTCTCTTTCGGCCGCCAGAAATGTCCGTGCCCAGGCCGATGTTGTCCTCTACCAGGTAAACGCCCAGGAAAAACCTGAAGACGCCGGTTATATCAATGATGAGTTGAAACTTCTTGATTCTCTTGAAAAACCGACGATTATGGTTTTAAACCGGATCGACACAGCCTCTCAATTTTCGGTCACTGACCTGAAAAATCTTGAAAAAGCCTTTTTGCATCAATTTGGTCACTATAAATGTCTTGAGAATATAACGGTACTGGATGCTTTTTCTCGAAACTGGCTACAGGAATTGAAACTGTTAAACATGATTCTGCCTCTGCTCGAGCCAAAAAAGGGAAAAGGCCTGTCAAGGTTGATTAATATTTTTCAGGGTCGACAGAATCAGGTTTTAAAAAATTGTGCCGAAGCTGCTGCTCAGGTTGTTCTCCATACTTCGCAACAGCGTTTTACATTGGAAGATGACCAGGATCCGGAGCAGGTTTTTCGGAAACTTGAATGCGAATTGCAGGATCAAATCGATGTATATGTTAAACACTTGATAGAGCAATGGCGTATTGAGACTGAAGGCCAGGCACAATTCGAAGCGGATATAAAGCAAGTCTCAGGTCTGACCGGTAATACGTACTCGGAAAAAGAGGTCGGATTCCTGGCAGGCTTTATTTCCGGTGTCCTTTCAGGATTGGCCGCTGACATTATGGCCGGCGGGCTTTCCCTTGGCGGAGGTGCCCTGCTCGGCGGTCTTATCGGAGGGCTTGGCGGCTTCTCCGTTAAAAAACTCATTGATCGCTTAAATAAAGATGACGTTTCCTGGAAAAATGATGCCATGGTCGAGATCTTTAAACGGCTGTTGGCCATTTATATTTTAGCCGAACACCATGGCCGAGGAAAAGGAAATCTGGCCCTGGAGGAACCGGCAATATTTTTATCAGAAGCTGTCAACAAAATATGGCCGATGCTTAAAGGCCGTGTTGCCGGTTTGATAGAAGATGCGCAGACAAATAGTCGTTTTGAAAATTCTCTAATTGATCTGTTCAAGTATTGTGTGGGAGAAGTCGAAAAGGAACTGTATTCTTGATGAATTCGATTTTTTACTAATTCATCATTATTCTGTTTCGACTATGTCAAGCGATAGCTCTTCAATCGCTTTTATCCTCTTTAAAACCGGTGGATGGGAATAATTTAAAAATACATACATGGGGTGAGGCAAAAGATTTGAAAGGTTGTTAACGGAAAGCTTTTTCAATGCATTAACCATTGACCTCTGATCTTTTGTTGTTTCCACTGAAAACTTATCCGCCTCATATTCATTCTTCCGAGAAAACATCTGCATTAAAATACCTGTAAATAATTCCACCGGCGAGTATAATAAACCAAAAAAGATCAAACCGGCATAAATAGATTTTTTATCCATATAAAAGGCATCGAAGAGTCCTTGATAAGAAATAAACATGGACAACAGAAAAAACATGACTCCCATCTGCACAATCCCTATTATAAGTGTCTTTTGTATATGCTTTTTCTTGTAATGCCCCATTTCATGGGCCAGAACAGCTACCAGCTCAGAAATCTTGTGCTGTTTTATAAGAGTGTCGAATAAAACAATACGCCTGTGTTTTCCAAACCCTGTAAAAAAGGCGTTTGATTTTCCCGAACGTTTTGAGCCGTCCATTACAAAAACATTTTCTAGGGGGAAATCTATGGAACGTGCATAAGAGATAATTGCCTGTTTGAGCTCGCCTTCTTCAAGCAAAATGAATTTATTAAAAAGCGGCATAATCCAGGTTGGCGCAATATACTGAACTGCAAGCATGTACAAAGTAACAGCAATCCAGCAATACAACCAGGCGCCCGTACCTGCATATTCAAAAAATGCCAGGATACCTGCAATAAGAGGCCCTCCCAGTATTACTGCCAGAAACAAGCCTTTTATCAAATCCTTTACAAATGTGGACCCTGTTGTTTTGTTAAAACCAAAGCGCTCTTCTATCACGAATGTTGAATAAATGCTGAACGGAAGGGATATAACTGCTTTTAATAATGCCAGAGCACCGATAAAAATTATACCTGTTATAACAGGTCCCTGATGGTATGCCTGCACCCAACGATCCACAAGGGGAAACCCTTTTAAAAACCAGAAGATAAGAAAAACAACCAAATCAAAGGTGCAAACGCCCCATCCAAATCGTGTATTTACCTTAAGATATTCCTGTGACTTACGATAACGATCCGCATCATACCATCCGCGAAAGGCCTCGGGAAGGTCGCTTTGCAACACCTTCAAGTTTAATAAATCAGAAATGAAATTTAATATAAATTCGGCAAAGATGACTGCCAGTATGATGATAGCAATGATATTCATTCTATTTTAAAAGCCATTATGATTTATTTTCGAGTTTTTTTAACCGTTTACGGTTTGAAACTTGAAATTGGAAAGTAGAAATTCGTAAGAGATGAAACGCGTTTACGACTTGAGTGTATACGAACCGTTAAAAGTTTTATCAGATATGGTCTGGTACGACTATGATGAGTGTTACAAAAGTTGAAGAACTCGACCCAAAATTGAACGCTTTTATCAACAGTACAAAACCATGAAAGCCAAATTTCTAATTTCAGCGTTCCGTGAACGCCTACCTGTTTCTTTTCTCCAGTTTGACAGCTATTGAATATCGTCCTGGTCCGGTATTCATAAAACCGATAAAAACCGAAGCAAGGCTTAAGGAATACACCATCAACTTTCTGTAGCCATTGTTATAATAATTAAAGAAATATAGACAATAAATTGCCGCCAGAACAATGCTGAATGTCTTGAATAAATAGCCAAATAACAGACTAAGTGCGCCAAGTGATTCCAAAAGCATAATAACAAAACCTATTACCTCCGGAGGAAAACCGACGTTTATAAAGCTTAAACCAGTCCCAACTCTTTTCCAGTAGGCAGCTCCGCCAACCAATCCGGGCATGGAATGGATCAAAAGAATTACAGCCAACCCAACGCGCATAACCAGCAGGCCAAAATTAATTTTTCTTTCCTGGGAATTAAAGAACATTTTTTCCTCCAAATATTGTTATTTTATCATTTATCATTTGGTATCCAGTACCCAGCAACCCCTACCCTATATCCTGCCTGTAAATCAATAAAAAATATAAACACAAGTAACTATTCAGGTGGATAGGCTGAAGGCTGTTAGGAAAAAGCGCATTTAAAAGCCATGTTTGATGCAAAAATCACATTCCGCCAAAGTACGGAAACCGTGCTTTTCTGCTCCCTTCAGCCTTCAGTCTAAACAACTTCAGCCTGACTACGTGAGTATTTACTACAAATGATTAATAAAATCCCATACTGCTTTATGCACCCTTTTTGTGCCATCACCCAATAATATGCCA
>JASJGP010000502.1:0-5372 GCA_033791485.1 Desulfobacterales bacterium
TCCATCTGCACCACCGATCCAGAAACCGCCCTTCCCAATTGTCGGAAAAACAGCAATACCATAGCAATTCTCGAAAAAAGGCTGTACGGCTTCTGATTGTTTAAATACTGAAATAGTAATAGAATAACTATCAGCAACTGCAACTCCTGAAAAACAAGCACCAAAAAGTATTAATGCCAAGACAAATTTAGAAAATTTCATGAAAGACCTCTTTCTTTTTTGTTCCTCGAAAGGGTAGGTAACCCCTATCTTCCTATTCGGAGATTAAGATCAATTTTAATAAAAGGAAGCATACAATAACTTGCGGTGCAAAACAAAAGATATTTACAGCAATGAAATTCAAATGGCCTATATCCTTTTAAAAAGCTTTGAGCATCGATTCAATGTAACCATGCTGGAATATTCAAACATGTCTTGCTCAATTTGGATATTTTTTATACAAATGACCAGAATTGATAGTAACTATTCACTGACGAAGTTGATTTATTAAGGCTGTGTTAGGTGGCATTTCACCGGGCACACATAGGATGATTCGACGCCTCGCCTAAAATGGACTCGGATAGACCCTGGCACGTGGGAAGGCAACAGGGTAGCCTTTGAAATAATGGTAATCAAGAGATTAACTATAATATGAAAAGGAAAGAAAGCATGAGTCTTAAACGTGTGATATTTTTTAGAGTTTTCCTGCTACTGGGTTTGATATCAGCAGTAGGGATATACCTGCCGTTTTCTGCCATGGGTACACAGAGCCTGATCGAAGAAGTTAAGTAGGTCATCAATCAGAACTGGATTGGTGATTTTGACAAAATGATTGAAAAAAAAACCATTCGTGCACTGGTTCCCTACAGCAAAACGTTTTATTTTCTTGATGGAGCCAATCCCAAGGGTGCAAGCTATGATGCGCTGAAACTTTTTGAAAATCATCTGAACAAAAAGCTAAAAACTAAACATTTAAAAATCCATGTTATGGTTATTCCTACACCCAGGGACAAGCTCATACCAGGCCTGGTAGAAGGACTGGGCGACATTGCTGTAGGCAATCTTACCATAACGGACCATCGTCTTAAATTTGTTGATTTTTCCGATCCCATGCTCATGGGGATCGATGAGATCCTTGTTACCGGACCGGGAACCCCTAAGGTCAACACCCTGGCTGATCTTAGCGATCAGACAATACATGTTAGAAAATCGAGCAGTTATTATGAAAGCCTGGTGGGCTTGAACAAACAATTGTCCAAAGAAGGAAAATCACCGATAAAACTGGTTGAGGCCAATGAGTACCTGGAGGACGAGGACCTGCTTGAAATGGTTAACGCCGGTTTGATTCCAATGATTGTCATCGATAGTCACAAAGGAGAATTCTGGGCCCAGATCTTTGATAAAATTACCCTTCATCCGAATATCAAGTTCCGAGAAAATGCAAAGATCGCCTGGGCCATACGCAAAAAAACACCGTTGCTGACAAATGAGATTAATGAGTTTGTAAAGAAAAATAAAAAGGGCACCCTCCATGGTAATATGATTTTCAAGCGGTATCTTAAGAGCACAAAATATGTGGAAAATAATCTTGTTTCAGAGTACAGAAAACGGTTTAATGCAACCATAGATTTTTTTAAGAAATATGGTGATCAGTATGATTTTGACTGGCTCATGCTTGCTGCTCTTGCCTTCCAGGAATCAACCATTGACCAGAGCAAGCGTAGCCATGTTGGTGCCGTAGGGGTGATGCAGATCCTGCCGACCACAGCCAAAGACAAAAACGTTAATATCCCGGATATTGAGAACATTGATAAAAATATACATGCCGGCACAAAATACCTTCGTTTTATGATGGACCGGTATTTTAATGATCCAAAGATAGACAAGCTCAACCGATGGCTTCTGGCATTTGCCGCCTACAATGCTGGGCCTGCCAAAGTTTCTAAGTTAAGAAAAGAAGCGGCTTCCATGGGGCTTGACTCCAATGTCTGGTTCAGAAATGTGGAAGTGGTGGCAGCCAAGCGGATCGGCAGGGAAACCGTTCAATATGTTAGCAACATCTTTAAGTATTATCTTGCCTATCGGTTAATTGCTGATAAAAAGGAATTCAAAACAAAAATCAAGAAAGGATAAAGCAAATCAACACAAAGATATATAACCATTGGAAGAAATTTATTTTTCTGTATTTTTTTATGATAAGTTTAGTGAAATAATATCTGATTAATAAATATTTATATCACCATGCGAAAGCCATGCTTACGGCTATTGTATCAGAATCAAAACCAACGGATTCTTGTGTATGAGAACTTATGTAAGCCACTTTAATACCCACATTACGATTTATCGGATAACTGAAACTGAAGGACCAGGCAATATTCTGTTTTGTGTCATTTTTATCAATTCCGTTGATACTGTTTTCCCCACCATAATCATAACCAACACTGGCACAGACCCAAAGTCCCGGTCGAAACGTGTATGTAAGGTGATTTTGGATGATATACAACGGCTCTTGTTCTCGTGTTGTATTATTATAAAACTCATCATTTTCTGTGTAAAATGCAACTTCACCAGTGATTTCTGCTGTCCACTTACCACGATTATGGATAACACCAAGCTGGGGGCGGAAAGCAAACCGGTTTCCGCCAAGATTAATTAACTTATCATTCATGTATTCCCCGGTTGGCAACCGTACTACCAAGGCCATTCCAAAGATGGTATCAACATCCGTATCAGATCGATAATTGGCAAATGCCTTTCCCTTTAAAGGTGGTGCTCCGTAAAGATTGACAGCAAAACGCAGAAAGGAATCTGTCAAACCATCTCTTGATGTGGAGGCTGAAACTCCATTCAGCAAGCCTTTCCATTCTCCTTCCTGATAACCCTGAGTTAAATCTATTCGTGCTGATTTATCAAATAATTCAAAAGTACGGACATATTTCCCAACATAAGTATGCATTTCCATTTTTACACCCTCTAACAAGAGTGTGGGATCGAAATTGATATCAGCTTCAGTGTAAGCATACCCCAAACCAGCAACGTTAATCCCAATAGGAAGGTGGCTCCATGTTCCAGGCTCCAGATCCAGAGCGAAGCTTTTGCTTACCATGCTATTAGCTAATAAACCAAGAAAACATAAGATCAAAAGTTTGCTTAGTAAGTTTTTTGTTTGCATGTTCCTCTAAGTTTTTATCAATTCCTGCAATATTTTTTTAGATCACGACGTCGGCTTGCTGTGTGTTGCAGCCTTTTTTTTATCTTCTCCAATCAGTTTAAATGCCGTGCCCGGAAAAAAACAATAGGGGCATTTTTTTGGTGGATTGTTTCCATTGTGGACATGCCCACAGACTCGACAGCGCCAGATTTTTCCTTTTTTACCTCCACGGACAGCGTTTTCAAGAGGGTTATGATCATAGTGTACAGGCAGATCCTCGAGTGATGGCATAACAGGTTTGTATCCGCCCATTAAATACCCGGCAACAACCATCCTTTGAATTTCACTGGTTCCTTCATAAATCCTGAGAAGTCTGGAATCCCGGTATAGTTTTTCTACGGGGAACATTTTTGTATACCCATATCCACCAAGAATCTGCAGGGCCTCATCAATCACTTCAATACAGGCCTCTGTTGCATAAAATTTTGAAATGGATGCATTCAGTGTCGGGTCAATTCCCTTGTCAGATTCCCAGGCAGCCTTTAAAACCAAAAGCCTTGATGTTTCGATCTTTTGATACATTTCAGCGATTTTAAACTGGATAGACTGGTTATATCCGATTTTCTGACCAAATGCCTGGCGTTTTCCAGCGTAATCCATGGCGTATTCCATGGCCGATCGGGCGGCTCCTATAGCAAATGCACCTATGACTGGTCGAGTCCGGTTAAAGGTTTTCATGGCAAGGAGGAAACCTTCTCCAGGAGCAGCCAATATGTATTCTTTTGGGACCCGGACATTGTCAAAATGAACGCCAACGGTATTGGAACATCTTTGCCCCATTTTTGGAATGGGTCTGCCCACTTTTACGCCTTCCCATTTTCGATCGACAAAAAAGGCGCATATTCCTTCATGCTTGGTTTCCGGGTCAACGGTTGCAAAAATAGAATAGTAATCTGCGATACTCCCATTGGTTACCCAATATTTTGTGCCGTTCAGGATATAATCTTTTCCATCCGGTTTGGCGACACACCGAATCGCTGCTACATCTGACCCAAGGGTAGGCTCTGATGTAGCAAAACTGATCAGTTTAAATTCCTTAGCAAACAAAGAAAGATATTTTTTCTTTAAGTTCTCATTTGAGGAAAGGATAAGGGGTTCCATTCCCAATGAATTATCAAAAATTGATGTGGCCATTCCCGGGCAGGCAGCTGAAATTTCTTCTGAGATAATACAGCCCTCAATGATTCCAAATCCCTTTCCACCGTATTGAACCGGAATATCACTATGAGACAACCCCAGCGCAAAGGCCTTTTTTAAAATATGAACCGGGGTTTCATCTTTGGTGTCATAATAAAAGGCCTCCGGCAGAACATTTTCAAGCGCAAACTTTCTGGCTTCTTTTTGTATGGCAAGTTGAGCTTTTGTTAGATTGAAATTTAACATAATGGCTACCACTCCTTTGGTTATCGGTTTATTAAAGCATTTATTCGAGAATACATGGATTTGAAAAATCTATTCTACCCATGCCTGGTATCGTGTGTTTTCCCATATACTTCTTCGAGAGAATAAATAACATCATATTCACAATTTTCCTTTTCTAAACGGAATGTTTGTTAAATATTTCTTTTTCACCTGTGGCATAATAAAAAATCGGGTTATTGTCCTGGTCAACCACAAAAATATTGATTATATCTCCTTCCCGAGGTTCACCCGTTCGAAGCGGTTTGCTTTGGGCAAGTTTCCAGGCAAGACGCCAGGCGGTTACATCTGAATCTAAAGGAGCAGCATTTTCTCCGGGGGACCGGTCATCAACCCACGCTTTGCCCTCATACCTCTGCAGGCAGACCCGGAAACCTTTTTTTTTCTCAATCCAATTATTATCAATTATTTTCAGTGCATCTTTTATTTCCATGGAGTCCTCCTTTACATCTCATCTTCGTTGCTTACCGCTACAAAACTCTGTTCTTCAATGCTTTGAGCATCTGATACTGTGTGCTTTTCTAAATCCGCATCTTTCCTCTCACCAGAAATTAGTAGCGGTGTCTCGTGAAATACTCGAATGCTATGCCGTCTTCCTGCAAGAATGATTTTTTCCAGATCCATTCGGTAGAGAATTTTTTCCAGCACTTCGCATTGGGCGACCCAGTATTTGTCATTATTCACCCAGCACCTGGCGCCCAGTTTCACACAGCCATCCACGAGGTTTAAAACATATACCACAGGCCGGGCAGGTTCAAGAAGG
>JASJGP010000503.1:0-5340 GCA_033791485.1 Desulfobacterales bacterium
CAAGTGTTCTTTGATCGCGTCCCTGACAAACGGCAACTCATTCAGGTACTCCCCGTTTTTCCATGCTTCCATAAAGTATTCAACCGTTTCCCTGGCAGTGTTCACCACGAGCTTTTGTGGTAATCTTGCCTTAGCAGCAAAATAGGATAATCGATCCAAAGATAATCCCGCCATGTCTTTTGACTTTGCCAATTTAAGTGCTGTATTAGCATCTTTGATGTACGGAATCGTTGATAACAAGTCATAAGCAGGGGCCAATGCAGCCTGTATACAATCCGGGTATATTAGTGACCAATTTTTTAAATGCATATCAGCATTTCCAATTAGCATATTGAAAACTAACCGCCTGACAAATTCGGCAATATCATCTAACCCGCTTTCTGCCAGGATAACTTCTGCTATGTTGCGATAATTTGCCCTGTCATACTTTTTTTCCGGATAAATTCCAAAAACCTGAGCAAAATCCTCAATATGAACAGCTGAGCCATTCTCATTACGATCAAAGCGTTTGATCACAAAAGCATTGCCTTTCATAACTCTCATATCATCAGGCAGACCTGATATATTACTGATGGGTGTAAGCTTAATCTCCGGCACATTAATTCCTATCATTCCGGCCAGACGCATCATGGCAAATTCATTCTCTGGCACAGCTTCAAAAGATGTCGATGGCAGTTTTACTATCCATGAACCACCACTTCCTTCTACCGGGATGGTTAATCCGCCGGTTGCTTCCATCACTGCCGAGAATTTAAGTTGAACCCCTGCCAAAGAAAAGTGGAGAGCCCCTTTGAGTTTATCATCTATTCCCTTTTTATCCTCATTCTTTTGCATAAAAACGTCATGACTGCCCAGTTGCTGAATACTGACAGCGCCGGGCAAGTCTCGCCCAAGCACCCAGAGCAAAATAAATTCTCGGTTCTCATTAACATTTGCTCTTTTCGCCAGGTATTTACGCATAGGGCCTTCCGGCAAGAGATTGGAAAAAAACGGTGAAAGCCTTGTTCTTGTTGGTTTTACATCCGTAATAAGATCCCCCATTAATGATTTAAACGAAAGACTTAACGTTGGCCGTTTCAGGTCACGGATATAAACGTCGTCAAAAGCGAACAGATTTTGTTCTCCTGCCAGTAATACCAAAGTGCCGATTGGCCGTTTATGGAGAAGAACGCTTAAAATATGTTCAGCCATCACTTTCCTCCTCGCTGCCTAGATCATATATGGCGGTCATTTCTGCTTCAGTGATATTGCCTGCTAACTGCCTGACCAGGCTATCGACTACTTGCACTGCCTGGCGAGGTATGAGCATCAACTCCAGATCGAGTGATCTTGCTAATTCCAGCATGTTGGAAGTCTGCAGGTCAATGATCCCGTTCTCTATTTTTGATAAACGACTTTGTGGCATACCAATGGATTTGGCAAAGGCACGCTGGCTCAGCCCTTTTTTTTCACGGGCAGCTCTTAATTTTCCTGTTAGCTCTTCAATTGCATACACCATGTGAGTGATACCTCCTAAAGCATCATTAAGTAATGGTGATACCATATAGGATATCATCCAGGAAATCAAGAACAATATATATAATATATAATTAGATATCGAAATTCCAATATGATATTAAATTAGATATCATAGCTAAGAAATTGATATTATATTGCCATTGCAGGTGGGGTAATATTTAAAGGGTTTCATTTGATGCAATACTTGAAAAATGGGGCTCTTAAAGAGCATTGGATAACGATAAATTTATGATTGAAGGATGAAGATCTTTCTTATAAAATCGGTCGAGCGCAGCGACATCCATCAATGAACGGTCAAATTCCTTGACGCGCGTCCCTTCGAAACTTGATGAGCGGCCTTCGGCCTTGGCACTTGGCGCAGGTGAGCGGATCCACCGCGTAAATCTTTTGAATAAGGCGCGCCCAGTTTTTTCGGAAAGCCTTGTTTGTTAGTTCCTATTCAAGGATGCAGGGAATGTTAACACCCTAAAAAATCCCTGAAGGACTGCATGGCGACCACTGCACCGATCGCGGCCTTTTGATCACGTACGCTGGTTGAGTAAAAGTTACTATACAAAACCCAGACAGCTATTCGCCTGAAAGTTCTTTTTGAAGTGCAGCTGGTGACAGTGTCCAGAATGGAGTGCCGTCAGACGAAAGACGGACTTTAAAAGATTTGCCTTTCCTTTTTATTTTTGCAGCCATGATGACTTCCTCACCATTTATTTCGGCAAAATAACCTCGTAAGTCGATTTTATCTCCCTTTCTAATACCGATCTGGCTGGCTTTTTTATACCAGACCGGACACAGATGGACTAGAATTTCCTCACCTTCACCCCCTTCCTTGACAACCAAAGCAACCCCCGGTGACATGCCAGGAATCGGTATAACTTCTTTAACTTCTGTTACAACAACCTTTATCCGTTCAACATCAGCTGCATTATATAACTTGTTATAAGGGTCATTCATTCCCCATCCACCCATATCTTTGCTATCACCTGCCTGGATACTGTAAACACCTGATATTGTAAAAACGCATACGAGAAAAATAATCCATCTGAAGGTATATTGTTTTTTCATATCACACTCCTTTGTTTTTACTCAAAAGCTATATCCCATTACAAACTTGTCAAGCGTCCGAGCCCTGCAATGACAATCAATATCTGAAATTATATAAAATGCAACCTAATAACTTGTTGCGAAAGAAAAAATCCTGACAAAGCAATATCTGACGAATGGTGCTTTATGTTAGGTGGCATACATCTGAGCAAAGAGACGTTTCGGCGTATCAATCAATAAATTGATAGGGACCATAGGACAACTAATGCTTCTCCGCACGAACATTTGAGAAATAGACAACGCTCTCTTTGCCTGTCTCGTCCGTATCGCAGAAAATGGCGATCACCATCAAGCGGACGCCCTTGTGATCTCCCCACAACTTGCGGTACAACGCGCTGAGATCGACTTTTTCATGAAACCACTTGCCGGTGTTTTCATTCCCTCCGTTCACCACGTAATGCGGAAAAGAATAAAGTCCCCAAAATGATTCCAAGTGTTTCCAGTCCCCGGCCTTAAGTGCTTTATTCCCCCAGATCAGCTCCATGGCATGTGTTTCTCCATCCGGGGCCTTAAAATCAAGGTAATATCTTGCCGGATGGTCATCACCTTGAAAGGTTCTTTCGTCAATTTCAGATTCAACTGGCTTTTCAATATACCAATACCAACTTATCAGGGGATAGGAATCCAGCGGCACATTCACATGACGAAACAACATGGAGGCACTGTCTTTAGTGTGTATCCGCAGAGAAGGTTTATTGTCCTTTGTAACAAAGGACATATCCATGGGCGGATGCCTTAAAAATTTTTGATGATGCCATCCATCAGGAAGCGGATCAAGTGGAAACGGTTTGCCAAAGTCCATTAGCAAAAAAGTTTCGCTTCCATCCGGCACCAGAACATTGACCCGTTTCCCGGCAGCGCATGCTGTAAGCATCAGAACAGCAACAGAAAATATAATGATATTTTTTTTAATGGCAAACATATTCAATCCTCCTGTCAGAGGAGCTTAAAAAAGATATGGTTGCAACCGGTAGCTGCCGGTGGGAAAAGGAGCCCGACAAGATGAAACCGCAACCGTCCGATCAAGCTGTACGCTTTATTACCGCTGATGGAAATTCCCCTGCCTTCAGCTTCGATGGCCAGAAAATCTTTGGGACGAAACTGCAGTGCCAGATAGGCCTGAGGAATCGGCACTGTAGTACTCTCGTTCACATCGACACACACTGGAAGGTAAGCGACCACCGAGAGACTCCGAAGTAGTTTTTCAGAATTCCACAGTCTATATAGCGGTAAATGACCCGTTTTACGTAAAGATGAAAGAAACTGTCTTCTGCCAGCCGTCTTTTTTCATAATTACACGCCTTGCCACTTTACTGCAAGCATTGTAATATCGTCACTCTGCGGAGAATTTCCTATAAATGCAAACAGATCTGTTTTAAGCGTCTCTAAAAAAGCCTCCGCAGAACCATCGAAGCCTTTATTAATTTTATTTTCCAATCTAGCCCGCGTATAAAAACCTCTTGTTTCTGATCGTGCTTCTGTCACCCCATCTGTATAACTAAAAAGGATATCACCTTTTTCAAGCTGGATGGTTCCAATTTCGTATGTTGCCCCCTGGATCGGCCCCAAGGCGGGTCCAGTCCCTGTAAGGGATTGCTTTATACCATTTTTCCCTATAATAAAAAGCGGCTCATGCCCGGCATTGACATAAAACATCTTACCCGTTAAAGGATCAACAGCACCAAAAAACAGTGTTACAAACATGCCATCTTCGCCATGTTCTTTTGCAATATATTCGTTGGTTAAAAAAACAGTTTTCAAGGCATCTTCCGGTACCCAGCCTTTACTGATGTCAGCGAACCTACATGAGTCGTTTCCTGTGTTAAATGATCCTGAAAAAATGCGTAAAAGGCTTCGAGTCAATGCCATGAAAAGTGATGATCCAACCCCCTTACCACTGACGTCACCGACAACAAAGCCGATATGATTATCAGGTAATTCAAACACATCATAAAAATCACCGGACAATTGCAAGGCAGAATGGAAATATGACGAGATATCACAGTTTTTAACTTCCGGCAGATAGTGAGGCAGAAAATCTTTCTGAATTTTTTTACCTTTCTCCAGCTCATCATTAAGTGCATTGGAATATTTCAATCGTTCTTCAGAAACATCAAGGATGGTTTTAAGCATCTTTGCTCTTGACGTTACGATGGTTTCGATTTCATGGGGAGTATTTTCAGGAAGCTCGACAAGTTCGGCACTGGAGATATCCTCCTGCAGCTTTTTATTTCCGGATGCTATGGCTTCTAATGGTGTAATAATTTTTTGTGTAAGAAACTTTTTCAAAGTCACCATCATAAAGGCGATAATTATTATAACAAGCAGTGTAATTCTGATACTGTACCAGAACAGATCCAGGGAAGTGGCATCTTCTGTTAACCATTTGTATAGCAGGGAATAGACAAGTAAAACACCTTCGATAAAGAGGATACGCCAAAAAACACCCATTAAGAGGACCTCTCTCACACCTCTTTGTTTAGTCTTCTTTTTTATCATTCGATTATCTGCTCCTAATGTTTTGAAATTGGCTCTTTATTAGTTTAGTCTGGAAATTAGTTAAAACCTTACACTATATATAAAAAACAGAAATGCGTTATTCGGTTTTGCTGTCCTTGGGTGGTTTTACTTTGAGTAAAGGAGTAATTGGCCAAAGCGCCTAATCTCCTTTTTTTGGAAAAAAAAGATATCTTAGCCAGTGCCAAAGCGTATTTTTTTCAAGCA
>JASJGP010000504.1:0-17982 GCA_033791485.1 Desulfobacterales bacterium
TGGGGTTCCCTTCCACGCAAAACGTATGGCAGAAAGGACAAGGCCGTTTATGCCGGAACAGTACGTGAACATAGTTGAATCGTATTTCCGGTAAAAAATTCCAGCAATCCCCTGTTATGCAAGAGGAACCGGCAGCGTGCAATTTTCATTCTCTGCATACTTAAAATCATATTCATGATAAGAGACAAGATTTGCTATCTCTTCTCCCACAATTTCAATATCTGAAAGGTCTGTCGGCCGGTTGCGTTTTTTTGCTGCATGGACAAGATACGGGATATCAGGAGGTTCATGCCCCAGCAATCTGGTTCCTACCATATCGGCAGAAAGAATATCTGAAGAAGCCACCAGTATATTGCTCCGCTTCATTTTTCCGTCAAACCCGGGTCCTCTTTCAAGGGAGTATATGCCATCAATCAGGGTAAAAATCGGTGGGAGCTTATCCGAAAGTCTGGATACATGATAATGCAGGTCCTTTTCAAGATCCGGGCTATGACATTTTTTTCTGGAAGAGATATCAATTATTCCTTTAAGGTTTTTTATCCCAAGACTCACGATTGTCTGGTTATGTGCTTTCATTACCGGAAGATCCACAATAAAGTCGCTATGCAAAGTGTCTTTATTATAGTTCAGAGTAAGTCCTTCTTCAATTTCTACTTTCTCAAAGGGCCGTTCAAATATATTTATATACTTTATACCGTAACGGTTTTTCAATTTTTCATATCCAAGTGATTTAAACGCATGAGCAGGAGTATCTTTGTCACCCGGAATCATTGTTACCATGCCTTCGCCAATAGTAATATCATTTACCCCGTGCTCCTTTAAAAGCACAACCATATCCTCAACAACCCTTGAAGTTGTGATTACTCCCCATTTGGGAAATTGAACGGCTTTTGTCCAATACACAATATTTGGTTTTATAAACACCCGTGCATTTGAAGACAAATTATCAAAACCACCTGAAAGTTCCACCGCCTTTCTTACAGATTCAATTGGTGATTCATAGCGTACAATAGCAACCAGTGATTTGTTCATTTTGCTACTCCTTATAATTAAATTTGAGGGGTCAGCGAGTTTTTTAATCTCTGCTCTGCCAGTCTGGGGAATAGCCCTATAGCCCAGACTGATCGCTGGCAATCAATAAAGTCCTAACGGTTCACCAAAATGTCCTTTGGGGAGTAAATCCCCGACCCCTCAATTAATTCGTAAAGATCATTCTGTTTATGTAGTATATTAAATATTTTTAAAATATCAACCCGATAAACAAAAATACGATGGATAAAACGCTATTTTGACAAAACATCCATTTTCCCTTGTAATCTCATGCATAATGGTTATTTTTTCTGTTCATGGCCTTTTGGGACAATAATAAATAACGGAGATTTTTTTAATGCCGAGTGTAATTAGAAACGATAACTTGAGAAACATTGCCATTATCGCCCACGTCGATCACGGCAAGACCACCTTGGTAGACGCCATGTTCCGTCAGAGCGGCCTGTTCAGGGCCGATCAGGAAACCGACGATCGTCTTATGGACACCATGGATCTGGAACGGGAGCGCGGACTAACAATTGCTGCAAAAAACTGTTCAGTGTTATGGAAAGACGTTCGGATCAATATCATCGACACTCCCGGCCACGCAGATTTCGGCGGAGAAGTTGAGCGCGCCATTTCCATGGCCGACGGAGCAATTCTTCTGGTCGATGCTTCTGAAGGCCCCCTGCCCCAAACCCGGTTCGTTCTCAAAAAAGCTCTGGAATCCGATTTGAAAATCATTGTGGTCATTAACAAGATTGACCGCCATGACGCCCGCCCCGACGATGTCCTTGATGAAATATACGACCTTTTAATCGACCTGGATGCCTCTGACGAGCAGCTCGAGTTTCCCCTGCTTTACGCAATAGGCAGAGACGGTATCGCAATGAAAAGCATAGGGGAGGAAGGGATAAACCTGCATGTTCTGCTGGACACAATACTTAATAAAATCCCAGGCCCGTCCCACGATCCTGACGCACCATTTCAGATGCTTGTATCTGACCTTAGCTATTCGGATTACCTGGGTCGACTTGCCGTCGGCAAAATATTTAACGGAACCGCCCATTCCAGAGACAGTCTGGTATGCATCGGCAAAAACGGCACAAGCATACCGCTTAAGGTATCTAAGCTCCAGGTCCATGACGGCATGAAGTTAAAAGACGTAAACGAAGTGCAGCCCGGGGATATTGCTGTAATGGCTGGTATTGAAGATGTTAAAATCGGCGATACTATCTGCAACAGGCAGGCTCCGAAAGCCCTGCCCCGAATCAGCGTGGACGAACCCACGGTGTCCATGGATTTTACTATCAACAACTCGCCCTTTGCCGGAAAAGAGGGAAAGTATGTCCAGTCGAGCCGAATCCGGGAACGCCTGTTAAAGGAAACCCTTCTTAATGTGGCCATCCAGGTGGAAAAAACCGAAGACCGGGACAGAATCCTTGTCAAGGGACGCGGAGAGTTTCAGCTTGCAATCCTTATTGAAACCATACGGCGGGAAGGTTATGAATTCAGCGTAGGGCGGCCCGAGGTCATCTGCCGCTATGAAAATGGCAGAAAGCTCGAACCCATGGAGCGATTGCTTGTCGACTGCGAAGAACGTTTTCTCGGCGTGGTAACGGAAAAACTCTCCCTTCGCAAAGGAAAAATGACTAACCTGGTAAACAACGGCAAAGGGCGAGTGCGAATCGAATTTTCCGTGCCCACCCGGACTCTGATCGGTTACCGGGATGAGTTTCTCACGGATACACGCGGCACAGGTATTATGTATTCCCTGTTCGACGGCTACGAGGAATTCAGAGGGGATTGCCCCAGCCGTTTTACCGGCTCCATTGTAGCCGACCGTACCGGAAATGCCGTACCTTATGCCCTGTTCAACCTGGAACCACGGGGACGGCTCTTTGTTGTGCCTGGCAATCCGGTTTACGAAGGAATGATTATAGGCGAACACAATCGGAGCCAGGATATCGCCGTAAATCCCTGCAAGGAAAAAAAACTGAGCAATATGCGGGCATCCGGGAAAGACGATAACGTCATTCTCTCTCCAATCAAACCGATAACTCTGGAGCAGGCCATCAGTTTCATCCGCGAAGATGAACTGTTGGAGATCACACCCCTGTCCGTACGCATGCGAAAGGCTGTGCTGTCCGGTCAAAAACGCCACACCATTCGCGGCGCCAAGATAAAAAAGAAGTAAGCTTTCACAGACACCACATCTTCCTTCAAACAGGAAAACCAACATAGGCTTACTATAAGTTGGTTGCCCTGTTTGAACGAATCTGCAGCACCTCTGAACGCTTACTGGCTTCGAGTTTGTAAAATTTTTAGTAGTATCACTTCGTGTATGGTTACAAAAAGAAATTATAAGAACACCTAACTTAAACCCAAGGACACCATGAACAGCGAAACACTAATATCTAAAATCGCAAAAGAACAGAACCTGGATATAAATCAGGTTCAGGCCATAGCTTCCCTTCTTGGGGAAGGTTCGACAATTCCGTTTATTGCGCGTTACAGGAAAGAAGCCACGGGAAGTCTTGATGAAGTTGCTGTCACATCTGTCAGGGACAGGCTGAACCAGCTTAATGAACTTAACGATCGGAAAGAGACAGTCCTCAAATCTCTTGAAAAACACGGTCACCTGACTGATGAACTTCGGAAAAAGGTTCTCGCCGCCGAATCCATGGCAGTACTTGAAGATATCTATCTTCCCTATAAGCCGAAACGGCGGACAAAGGCTGTTATTGCAAAGGAAAAAGGTCTTGAACCACTGGCTTTGATGATTTTTGAGCAGAAAGGAGTGGACCCAGACAAAGAGGCGGAATCTTTCATTGATCCTGAAAAGGGAGTTGAGTCGGTTGAAGACGCCCTTGCCGGATCAAGAGATATAATTGCAGAAATCATAAATGAAAATGACAAAGCCAGGGCTGTGTTGAGAAACCTCTTTTTTACAAAAGCCATGATTAAAAGCCGGGTTGCTTCAGACATGGAGGAAAAGGGAGCTAAATTCAGAGACTATTTTAACTGGGATGAACCGATAGCAGGCGTTCCTTCTCACAGGATGCTGGCTATGAGAAGGGGCGAAAAAGAAGACTTTCTTAACCTTGACATACTCCCTGATGAAGAGGAGGCAACAGCCATACTTGAGAGCCTGTTCGTTAAAGGAGAAAACAAGGATTCAGCCCAGGTAAAACTGGCCGTAAAGGACTGCTACAAGCGCCTTCTTTCCCGCTCCATGGAGACCGAAACCAGGGTCCACGCAAAAGAAAAAGCTGATACTAAAGCGATAAAAGTTTTTGCTGAAAACCTTCGCCAGCTCCTTCTTTCACCGCCGCTGGGAGCAAAACGCGTCATGGGAATAGACCCGGGATTCAGAACCGGGTGCAAAGTGGTCTGCCTTGACCGGCAGGGAAAACTGATTCATTCTGATACTGTTTATCCGCACATGTCTGAAAAAAAGGCTCTTGCGGAAAAAGAGAAGATAAAATCCCTGTGTGAGCAGTTTGATGTTGAAGCCATTGCTGTGGGAAACGGTACGGCAGGCAGAGAAACGGAAGCCTTTGTAAGGACTGTCTCTTTTTCAAAGCCTGTGCAGATAATAATGGTCAATGAGAGTGGTGCGTCAATATATTCCGCTTCCAAAGTAGCAAGGGAAGAATTCCCGGATCACGATCTGACTGTGCGAGGGGCTGTATCCATTGGAAGACGCCTGATGGATCCTCTGGCAGAGCTTGTTAAAATCGATCCAAAATCAATAGGTGTCGGTCAGTACCAGCATGATGTTGTTCAGAAAGCCTTGAAACAAGCCCTTGATGATGTTGTTATGAGCTGCGTTAACGGTATCGGTGTTGATTTGAACAGGGCCAGTGCCCAGCTCCTTGCCTATGTTTCAGGACTCAATACAACAATTGCAAAAAACATTATCACATACCGTGAGGAGAATGGGCCGTTTCTATCCAGAAAACAGATCGCAGAGGTGCAGCGCCTTGGTCCAAAGGCATTTGAACAGTCTGCCGGTTTTTTGAGAATCCCGGAAAGTAAAAATCCGCTGGATGCCAGCGCGGTGCATCCTGAAAGTTATCATATTGTTGATGCCATGTCCAAAGACCTTGGAGCCACGGTTGTTGATATCATGAAAAACCCTGATACCAGAGATCAAATAGATGTTTCAAAATATGTTACTGATTCAGTGGGAATACCCACACTGAATGATATCCTTGATGAACTGGCAAAACCCGGACGCGACCCAAGGGACAAATTTGAAGAATTCTCATTTGCTGATGGTATTGAAAAAATCGAAGACCTGAGACCGGGAATGAAAATTCCCGGAATCGTAACAAATATAACCGCATTCGGCGCTTTTGTTGATATCGGCGTACATCAGGACGGCCTTGTTCACATCAGCCGAATGGCAGACAGGTTTGTGAAAAATCCTGCGGATATCGTAAAGGTCCAGCAGAAGATAACTGTAACTGTGCTTGAAGTTGACCTTACCAGAAACAGGATTTCCCTTTCAATGAAATCCAATGCAAACAATTCCGCTGCTGGTTCAAAAAAACCGGGCTTGAAAAAATCTCAAACCCGCGCTCCGAAACCAAAGAAAAAGCAACAGCATCAACAGCACAAGAAAGAGAAAGTAGAAAGCACCAATACGCCGTTTAATAATCCTTTGGCTGAAGCATTAATAAAAAGTGGGTTTAAAACTTGATGGCGTCGTAAAAAGTCTCATCTACTGCGTTGTAGCGGTTTTCTTCTTTTCAAGAACATATCCCAGCCAGACCTCACCTGATCCGGTTTTTGAGAACGACCTTGAAAAATCACAAACCTTAAAACCAAGGTTGTAAAATATTGCCCTGGCTTTTTCATCCTGCCACCGATAAAAGGTTCTGCCTTCCTCATCTGTCAAGGTTCCGGTGCCTTCCTTTAATGTTATCAGTATTATTCCAAAATCAGACAGCAACGATGTTATGTTTTTAAAAACATCCGAAATTTGATCATATTGAATATGAACAAGTGCCCCGATAAGCATGATGGCATCAGCGGATATTGCAGAAAAATCGTATGTCTCAAAATCTCCCTCAATAACTTTGCACCCTGCATTCTCCCTGGCAAGTTCTACAAGTCCGTGGGAGTGATCAAAACCGATCACATCAAACCCTTTCTTTTTCATCCACAGCAAATCCCGGCCGGAGCCGCAACCGACATCAAGTACCATAGCACCGGCAGTCAGCCTTTCTGCAAGAGGCGACAAAAAATCAGACGGGTCGATTGCAAAAGTCTTTTCGTGGTATGATTTGTATTTATTCTGGTAGTAATCCGGCATAATAAAGCTGTTGAGCCTTTAACTTATGAGCTTTTTACGCTTGTCTGATTATGATTTCGTGCTTTTTTTTAATTCCTCCGCAAGAGGGCCGTCTTTTCTCCATACCCAGCATGTATCAATTAGATAATCGTTTACCATTTCGGGAGAAATCTCATTGTTCCCTTCTTCTTTATTTCGATAAACCCAATAGCCCTGGATAATCGCAGGCGCCAACGCAAGAAGAAGCGTTGTCAGATGCAAACAACCGTTAATACCACCCAATGTTTTTTTAACTTTCGATATAAAACCTGGCGCAATACGCATTCCAATTAGTTTTTGAAGACTGTTAGACGTCTGAATGCAATCTCCATGGGGAGTTTGGGGCATTTTTACCTTTATTTCTTTAATAGTTAGAGATAAAAGCTCAATTTGCATTTGGATGACCATATGATGCACGGTATGAGGTGGATGCTTTTCCCCGGAATGATGATAAACAGGTATCAAACGATCTTCTTTTAATATTCCCTCAACGATTATGTTTTCACTGCCTGATTCATATGTGGAAATTTCAATATTCCTGGCATGAATTTTTCTACCCTTACTTCTGTTCAATGAAATCATCTCTCCTCCCGTCCATTTGCTTTTCAATCCATTTCATTATCAGACGAACAATAAACCCGACCTTATTATCACTTAACGCCCTGCCCTTTTGTATTCTGTGCCATTTTTGCAGACAACCCCGGCAGCATGTTGCGGTTGCATGCTGGGCGATAAAAACAGGATGTCCTTTCATGGGTGTTTGTTTGCCGTTATTTTTCGGGAATTGAGGCGCAATCCTGGAATGTATAAAATCAAAGGCGTGTTCTGTAATTTTCTCAATACCTTTATCCTGAATATATTGTCGATCCCTGTCGTTAAGCTTGAATTTTGATCTAAAAGATGAACGCTTCAGCAATTCAAGCGCACTGTCAACCATTTTAGGCGAGCAAAATTTATGCGCTGAATCTTTCAAACAGACAGGCCTATTATTGAAACTTCGATTGACCGGGTCCTGGGGCCGTTATCATGGTTGATCGCCACAACCTGCTGCCATGTTCCCAGTTTTAACTGTCCGCTTCGAACTGGTAGTGCTATGGAAGGCCCCATAAGTGCTGCCTGGACATGACTGTGCCCGTTACCGTCATGCCAGGCTTTTTCATGTTCATATTCAAGACCGGGTGGTGCAATCCTGTTTATGGCCATTTTCAGATCTTCAACAACGCCAGGCTCAAATTCAATGGTCGTAAGGGACCCGGTTGATCCAACCATGGTGGCATTTAGATTTCCGTTTTTAATTTGCGACTCTTTTATCAATTGACGTATTTCCGGTGTAATATCACAAATATCAGGCCCGGTTTTCAAACTGATTTCAATCGATTTAATAAATACTGATACTTGTTTCCTATATTCCATTTTTTCCTTGTTATTTCTACTGATCCATAATGATAAAACAATGCGTTCAAACTAATCAAAGTCATTAATATGCCACAATTCTGCCTTTAGAGATTCATACACGTTGAACACAATCGGGCAGACGGAACTGTTCTGTATCACGCCTATCAGTCGAAAAACGAAATCCTTTTTGTGCAAATGAGGATAGGATCTGCAGACTTTTGGACGATAAATATATTGGGAACATAAGTTGTTCTTTAAAAAAGGGCATGGTTTTTCTTTAAATATAAATTCGCCGGTTTCCTCCCCATCAATCAAATATCGTTTTCTAAACTTCTCAGCGGAAATTCCAATGCCTTTTGAAAAATTTTTAATATCCTCTTTATCCACGCCTATCTGTATTTCCCTGCAACAATTTGCACATTTTGTACAATCTATTTGTGACGAAATTTGCTTATACAACCTGTGTACAATCCGATCCATTTTCTTCAAAGGCATAGCGAATCCTTTCAAGAAAGCTCGGAACGCCCAGTTTTCATCCTCTTTTTTTTCCGCTAAACGCTTTATCCTGCTTAAATCGGTTTCCATTTTATTTCCTATATCTCACAGGGTTTATTAAAGCAAAAAACTATTTAAAATTAGCTGCTCAGTCAAGCATTTTCACATGTCAATTTAACGATCACAAATGACTTAATAATGTTCTTTTCAAAGTAGCTAAAGAAGAGTATATTGATATTTAATATTTATGTTAAACAGGAAACAAAAGAATATCAATAAAATCATTATAAAAAGAAGATGTGTACTCTGAATTTCGCCAATTAAATATTAAGACACTTTTCCTTTCAATTCGGCCAATTTTATAAATGTTGGTGTCCATTAGTTGTTGAGTTATTTAAAGAGACCTTTGCAGATAAGCGCAGACTTCGAAAATTACCATTTTTCAAAGGTCTCTTGAAGACATCCAGCATCTTCGATTTACTATTAGAGGATAATTAAATCCATATTCTTTTGCCCCATTAAAAAATAAGGAGGTTCGCATGAATTATGACACTAAGGTCTGGATCAACGGTAACATGATCCCCTGGAAGGAGGCCACAGTGCCACTTTTATCACACGGATTTTCCCGGGGATCTGCCATCTTTGAGGTTTTCGGTATTCACGAGGGTCCCAACGGCTCTGTGGCCTTTCGCATGGACGAACATCTCAAGCGGCTGATGAAAAGCGCCAGTCTTTTAGGTATGGAAATGGCCTACTCCACGGATGAGATCGTCAGGGCTGTAAGCAAGACCGTCAAAATTAACAATTTAGGACGCGGCTTGATAAAGATTCTGGCCTACTGGGGCGAGGAGGCGATCATTAATTTGGTCCTGGAATCCAAGCTTGACCTGGCCATCTTCGCCATTCCGGCAAACGAAGAGTTGAGCATGGACCTAACCCAACCAATCACAGCCTGCCTATCCAAGTGGCGAAAAATCCATCCCGAAACGGTCCCCGTCGCGGCCAAGGCCTGTTCCAACTATCTAAATGGGTACCTGGCTCGAAAGGATGCATTTAACCGTGGTTTTGAAGTCGGTCTTATGTTAGGAACTGACGGTTTTCTGGCAGAAGGTTCCATCGAATCAGTCTTCATGGTCAAGGACGGAATTCTCAAAACTCCACCTTTAGGTCGTGTTCTGTCCAGCATTACCCGTTTATCAATACTTCAGGTTGCACCAATGATCGGTATCCCCATCTCGGAGGAGCCGATTTTGCAAGATGAGCTTTTTACGGCAGATGAGATTTTTACCTCCTATTCGGGTACTAAGGTCTCACCAGTAGCCCGTTTTGAGGACCGGGTTCTTCAAGCACCGGGACCGATAACCAAAAAGGTTATGAAGCAGATGAATAACATCATCAGCTTTTCAGATGACCGGTTCAATGACTGGTTCCAGGCGCTCAATTAAACTTTTGTAACAATTTAGCATCTTTAAAATATTATAAAAAGTGACATGAGGAATCTCTCATAGATATATTTTTTAGTACTGATCAATAACTTGGAGGAAAATCCTTATGAAATTAAATAAATTTCTGGTACCGGTTGATGGCTCTGATTACTCCATGCGGGCAGCCAAGTATGCTGCAGAACTGGCTAAGCTCATGGGCGGCAAAATCGTGCTAATGCATTGCCATAAATCGTTTCCGGTAGTTCTGGGAGAACCCCATTTCCAAAATGCAATCAATAAAATAATGGAAAAATCAAACAAGCTGGTAGAGCCTTATCGAAAACTTTTTCAGGAAACCGGGACTTCCTTTGTAGAAAGAATTCTTGAAGGGCCTGCTGCCAATGCTATTTGTGAAGTTGCCAAACTCGAAAAATTAGACATGATTGTCATTGGTTCTCGAGGACGCAACAAACTGGAGGGATTGCTGTTAGGCAGTTGTACCCAAAGGGTATTAAATATGGCGTCCTGCCCTGTCCTGGTTATTCGATAATTTGATGAAGAAAATAAATTCAATCGCTCCCGACGCTGACAGCATCGAACTGAAAAGATCGGATTTGCGCTCCCGGATCGGTCCGCTTCTGCTGTTAACCGCCATTTTCTTTTTTAACTTTACGGCCAGGGTGGTCTATGCGCCCTTGATGCCGGAAATCGAAGTAAACCTTAACATTACCCATGCTGTTGCCGGCTCCCTGTTTTTTTATATCTCCATCGGATATTTCATCACATTACTTGGGTCCGGTTGGATTGCGGCCAGCCTGAACCATCGACGAACTATTATTCTTTCCACTGTTGTTCTTGGTCTTACTTTGATCTGCACGGCTTTCAGCAGTGGTCTCTGGACCATTCGGATTACTCTGCTCCTGTTAGGAGCTGCTGCCGGTCTGTATCTGCCTTCAGGTATTGCCACCCTTACGGCCTTGATCAACCCGCGACATTGGGGCAAAGCTATTGCCGTCCATGAACTGGCTCCTAATTTGGGTTTTGTGATGGCTCCTTTATTATCGGAGTTAATCATGATGTGGTTTTCCTGGCGGGCGGTCCCCGTAATGCTGGGTGTTACCACTATTTTACTCGGAGTCACCTTTGCCCGCTACAGTCGCGGAGGATCCTTTACCGGTGCCGCTCCGGGGTTAACCTCATTTAAAGTCTTCCTTGCCAGTCCTGCCTTCTGGATTATGGTAATGCTGTTCGGCCTGGGAGTCGCCGGAACTCTTGGTGTTTACACCATGCTGCCGCTGTTTTTAGTCACTGAACATGCCATTGATCGAAACTTTGCTAACGCCCTGGTGTCTTTTTCCAAGATTTCAAGCCTATTTATGGCATTTGCAGGTGGATGGGCTTCTGATCGCTTCGGCCCACGTAAAACAATGATTATCGTTTTCCTGTTTAGCGGAGTTGCTACGATTGCTATGGGCACAGTTTCCGGCTATTGGATTTTATTGGCAATTTTTCTACAGCCGATGGTGGCAGCATGCTTTTTCCCGGCAGGTTTTGCAGCGCTCTCCCGTATTGGACCGGCCGGAGCCCGTAACATCGCCGTCTCTCTGGCCGTACCAGTTGCTTTTATGATCGGCGGTGGGGCCGTTCCCGTCTTTTTAGGCTTCATGGGCGATGTTGCTTCATTTGCTGCCGGAATTTGCTTGGTCGGCAGTATAATTATCCTGGGTGCGGTTCTTGCGTATTTCCTTAAATTATAATCTCCCACATTAATATTTGACAATTTGTAATGAAGCCCGACGCAGGAACCCACGAGAATACCAAACCCGTCTAAGATCTGATTTATAAACCACCTCTATATCTATCAATAACTTTCCAGCATCTTGAAAAAAGCGTTTCACTTATCCAGTAAAACTATTTAAATACTTTATCTTGACAAACTAAGTTATAATTATATTATATTTATGCTTTAATATGCTATTATATTAGATAATATATTTTATATTATTAAATTTATTCTTGACAAACTAATTTTTTTATGTAAAATATGGAACCAATCTTTATAAACTACATTAGAAATAAATGGGAGGGCTTAACACGATGACTTACTGGATATCCGGATATCTCACCTTAGTCCTGTCGATAATTTTACTGGCGGCAACCTGCCCGGTTTAAAGTGGAAAAACTCATTCTGCAATTTTATACGCTCACAGATGCTGCCAGGGAATTAGGACGCTCCAGGCAAAGTCTGCATGAACTGTATATGCGGGGTCGTCTTCCTTTCGAGAAGATTGGAAACAAAGTGATGATCACCGGGGGTACTGTTGCGTTTTTAAAACGGAACCCTGAAATGCGGATTGATAAAAAGGTTACCGGTGGGATATAAATAAAAGGCGTTTCAAATTTGAGCCTGGCCCCAGAGAAATAGGCTATGCATTTCACAGGGCAGGCGTAGAAATCGGAAAGGTAAGAACTAACTTCGAAAAGAAACGTTTTGAAACTGGCTCAAATGTAAAGTTATTTTCGGAGTCTATGCTTACCTGATCGAGCCCTTACTTCTATATATCGAAATCAATAACGTCGGAGATGTTCAGCTCCATCATCTTCACACTGGCAAGTAACCTGGTCGTGTTCCTGGTTATGGCCGGGATATTTTCGGCCAGATCTTTCAAATCTTCAGCTGTATTACGGAGCAGTTTAATCTTATCGTCAATTTTTTTTAATTCATTTTCAGTTAGCATCATTTTTTCCGCATATCCTTAAATCTCTTTGCCTTGACTTCATATCTTGGGAGTGTACCGTAATCGTTGAATATGAGGTCATACCTGAGGTTGGTTTTGAGCCTTAACTGGTCTGTTAGTTTACTTTCAATGGATTGGCGCCGGTCTGTGGAACCCGGCATCAGTTCAACTTTCAGGGTTATCTTTTCGGCATCACCGGCCTTTTCCACGATCACCTCATACTCATCGCCGAGACCGTTTATGCCTCTTACGACCTCTTCTATGGCTGACGGTGCCAGGAGTACCCCCTTTACTTTTGTTATATCGTCCGCCCTGCCCACAACGCCGCCTTTTATTATCCTGAAGGTTCGACCGCATGAGCATGATTCAGGGGCCCATTCGATGATGTCTTTGGAATCAAAGCGCACACAGGGCTGGGCCATACGATCTAAAGCTGTAATTATCATCTTGCCCCTTTTGCCGGGCCCGGTGATTACTTCCCCAGTGTCTATGTCTTCAATTTCAACGAGAAAAAAAGCCTCATTAACATGCATGCCCCCGGGTTGATGGCTGCATTCATAGGACCATGCGCCTATTTCCGTGGCTCCTGCATGGTCATAAACTTTTGCGTTCCATGCTGTTTCAATTCGTTTTTTTGTGCTAGGTATGCCTGCTCCAGGTTCTCCTGCACATGTTATCTTGTTAATAGTCAGTTCTGCCGGATCGATTCCCATCTGGTTTCTTGCCGTATCCGCCATGCCCAGAATATATGTTGGAGTCCCCATGAGGGCTGTTGCACCAAGTTCCTGTATTTTAAGTATTCTTGCTTTTGTATCTAAAACACCTCCCGGCACTACTTCACAACCTATCTTTTCTGCTCCGTAATGCCCGGCCCAGAAAGCCACAAAGACATTATAACCGAAGGGAATAAATACGCGGTCCGTAGGGCGGTATCCTTGTGCCCACAGAAGATATGCCCAGCATTCAGCCCACCATTCCCAGTCCTGCCAGGTATCGGGCTGATACACGGGCTGACCGGTTGTACCGCTGGTCTGCCTGTATTCCGTAACTTCTTCAAGGGGAACGCACAGGGCGTCACCATAGGGAAACGGATCTTTTTTCTGGATGTCGCGCATCATGGACTTTTCCACTTTGGGGACATGTTTGATATCTTCCAATGACCGTATGTCATCAGGTGTGATCCCTGCTTCGTCGTATAGGCTCCGGTGAAATTTTGAATTCTTATACGCCCACTGAAATATTCGCGAAAATTTATTCAGTTGGAGCTTTTGAAGCTTTTCAAGGGGAAGGGTTTCAAGTACAGGATTCCAGTAGTTTTGTTTGTCATTCATTTTAAACCTTTTTTTAAAATAGAGAGCTTACGATCCTGATTATGTCCATTTGCATCTGTATGTTCTATACCGTTCCATCGCTTGAACAGGTTGTGCTCAATGCCCATATAATCGAATATTTTACCTATGGTTTGATCGATAATGTCGTCTATTGTTTTCGGCATGTGATAAAAGGACGGTACAGGCGGCAGAATATGAGCACCTAAGTCAGCAGCCATAGTCATAAGTCTCAGATGGCCCTTATGCAGAGGTGTCTCCCTGACCACGAGGACAAGTTTTCGTTTTTCCTTCAAGGTCACGTCTGCAGCTCTTACGAGCAGATTTTCGGTATACGAATTTGCAATACCGGAGAGGGTTTTGATGGTGCATGGAACAACCACCATACCTTCGGTTAAAAATGAACCGCTTGCAACAGAGGCAGCTATATTCTTGTGATCATATGTATAATCAGCCATGGCTGCCACTTCTTTAGCCCTGTATCTGGTTTCAATTTCTATATTGAGTTTAGCCGCTTCAGATATGATAAGATGTGTTTCAAAATTTGTATCCTTAAGAAGCTGAAGCATCCTGACTCCATATATAACGCCACTTGCTCCGGCGATTCCTATTACTATTCTGCTGGTCACTGGTCTCCTTTCATTATAAGTTATAAAACCTCTTTTAAAATAAGATCCACGAGTATTTTACTGTTGCTTATTACCTTCCTTATACCATCTTTGCTTATGTTATCCCAGTGTATTCCGGCTGTGACCACAACTCTTGTGTCCAGTACTGCGGATAGTACTTCCGATACCGCCTTGGCAAGTTCGTCTTCCTTATGGGCCGGAAAACATATGACCGAAGCGGTCGCGCTCATGGCTTCCGGATCTTTCAGGCTTGGTCTTGACTGGGCCGCGGATACGGCCCCTATATGCGGCTTTTCTCCGCCCCATATTGCAACCAGAAGGTCGTCTCCGATCCGCCTGACACCGGCCTCAATGTCGAATGAACCTGTTTCGGTTTTCACTTTAACTTCAAAAAACGTCTTTTTCATGATTTCTTCTGGTTTTGTTGATAAATTTCATCAAGCAGATTCACGGCTTCCTTGCCGAACTCCGGAGTATTCAAGTGAAGATTCACTTCTTTTACCGGTATATCTGATTTAAGGCGCTTCTTAAGGGCTGTTGTAAAGCAAGCATCTGCTGCTGGATCATATAAGGCATGGCCCTCTTCGTCAAGGGAACTCCAGCCTTTTAAAGGAATCAGAACAGCACATGGCGCACTTGAAAGGTTCAGCCTGTTTGCCATTATTTCGGCCATTTGTTCAAGTTCTTGCGGGCTGGTCCTTGCCTCAATACGAAGCTTGTCTATTACGGCCTGCGGTCTGTCTTCATATTTTTTAAGAAGCTCAGCCTGCCCTCCTATACTTATCATATCAAGGCCTGAAGGTGCAACCACCTGTGGTATACCTGTTTCGCTTGCTGCAAGCAGGCGGTCATTTCCCGCCGCACAGTTGCCTCCTAAAAGTTCCTCTCCTATGCCTCGACTGACTAAGTCTATTACGCCCTGGAACCAACCTTGCCGGACAAGTTCATCCATGGCACGGTCTCCCCGTCCCTGGGCATGGCACGGCACAGGAATGTACCCTTTCTCTCTGAGATAATGTATTGCCGGTTCTACAGCCCGTTCTGCAAAACCAAAAGAAGTAATAGCCACGACAGGTTTGTCAAACTCTATCTCCCATCCGGGAGAGAGTTCAACCATGCCACAGATTGCACCAACAGCGTTTATGAGCTGTACTTTGAGTATGGGGTTTGATTCCACCACATCAACAACAGTGTTGAGCATGGTTATATCTTTTGTTCCCACATATTTTCCCACGTATTTTGGATGTCCGGCCATACTCGAAGCCATCAGTTTAGGCATACCAAAAGGCATGGTTTGCATAATGCTTGTCGATACCAAAGATGAAGTCCCGCCTCCAACTCCAAGTACACCATGAATCTTACCGTTCTTAAAAAGGCGACTTACGATTTTTATCCCGCCCCGGATCTGGTTTTCAGTTGCACGGTCCCGCTCCGTGCGGTATAAACGACGCACTTCTTCTATATCATCGATACCCCCTTCCCTGGCTACTTCCTCACAAGTGATATCACCCGGAAAGAATGGTTTCTGCTCCATGCTGAAATCGAGAAGCATGGCGGTGTGACCCCTGGATTCTATAAGGTCCTTTACCATCTTGAATTCAGAACCGCGCGTATCGAGATTGGCGATAATCAGTATAGTTTTTTTCATATTGGCATTCCCTTTACATGAAGCATAAAATTTTGATGGCGTCGTAAAAAAGTCTCATCTACTGCGTTGTAACTGTTTATTTACCCTAAGGGGTTTAAAGAATCATTTTTTTTCCGAATTCCGAGTCTTTATGCTTTCTTTGAATTGGTTCCAGAATTTCTTGTCCACATCTTTCCAGGCCGCTCCCCATCTTCTTTCAAAATAAGATGAGGGCAGTCTATCCTGCCAGGCGCTCCATGGATTTTCCCCTTTTTGCCTGGCAATCAACGCATCGATGAGATAAACGGTGATATTGCTGAGTTCCTCTTTGGGAATATAAGAGTAAGCGCCTTCTCTTATGGTCCTCACCAGGTTGTCGGCGGTAAACGCGTGGGCTGTCAACATAACGGCCGGGATATCTTTCTTGTTGGCAATATCAAGCAGACCATAGCCGTCCACACCCATGATATCTAAAATGGCTATATCGAAATCCTGAGATTCCAATAGCTCTTTTGCTTTTTCAAAAGTAGAAGCCTTCACCACGTCACACATTTCGAGTAACTCTTCCAACACTTCCAGAATATCCGGTTCATCATCTACAACCAGAACCTTTTTGCCATTTAATAAGCTCGTATCGGACATGCCAGCTTCTCCTTATATTAGTTCGAGACCTTTAAAAGATACACTTTCAAAGGTCTCAGTTTGTTAATTGTCGACAAGATGTTGTTAAAGGACTATAGTCCCAATTCCGACCACCGTGCCTTGACCCTCTTTACCACATCTGGATCCAGTTCGATGGGGATCGGCTTATCTTTCCAGTCATAGGGTATGGTGGCATCCAGCAGGAGTCTGCCTGTGATCTCCCTGGCATTGATTGGAAGGGAGGGATCCAGCGGCGTGGATCTGCCGCGTTTGATCACCTGGCTCCGGTTGGGTTGGAACCGGAAGCTCAACGCGTACATAACCCTGGGAATATCCCACGGGTCAATGTCTTCATCCACGACAATGACCGTTTTCAAACCGTAGGCGCCCATCTCCGTTGAAATAGCGGCTGTGAGTACCTGATCTGCATGACCCGGATACATCTGCTTTATGGAAATGATGGCCAGGAACCTGCCGGAGCCTTCAGGTGGACAGTAAACGGCTTTTAATCCGGGTATTTTCATAGCCAGAAGTTGCTGCCACAGGGTAGCACCGTAGGAAAGCGCCATGGTCATGTGGGTATCGGTGACGGCACGGCCCACAGTGGTTCCCCACATAATCGGATTGTTTCTGTGGGTGATGCATTTGACATCGATAAAATTGCGCGGATCGGTACCCACCCCCGAATAATAGCCGGTGTACTCACCGAACGGTCCCTCTTCCATAAATTTATCGGCGTCCACTTCACCCTCGATCACTATCTCTGCATGGGCAGGTACGGGAAGATCCACGGTTTCCCCTTTGACCACTTCCACGGCTTCACCTCTAAGCGCACCGGCTACGTCATATTCCGATGTAAAGGCCGAAACACGGGCCGCACCCAGTATAAACAAAAGGGGGTCACATCCGATAATCGAAGCCACCGGCATAGGTTTACCCATTGCCTGGTATTTTTTTAAAATGATGTCTGCGTGTTTTCCCTTTATGAACTGGGTCCCCATCTTGTCTTTACCGAGCAACTGGCTCCGATATGTGCCCAGGTTGACCCAGCCGGTCTCAGGGTCTTTGCAGATGATGAAATGAGCGGTTCCGATAAAACGCCCGCCGTCCAATGGATACCATTGGGGTACGGGAAACTTGTAAAGATCGATGTCGTCACCAATGAGGATGTTTTCTTTACATGGAGCGTTAGCGGCATCCACCCACTTAGGCGGAGTCAGGTTATCACCCAACTCGGCCCATGCTTTGTATAAATCCACAAGCGTGGAGTCGAGGGGCAGTCCCATAATTAAAGCCAGCCTTTGCGTTGTTGTGCATACGCTGGTAATGAGCGG
>JASJGP010000505.1:0-2989 GCA_033791485.1 Desulfobacterales bacterium
CCCCAGCGCTTGCAGATCGGCGCCATACTGTGAGGGGACATCAGCTTTATTAAAATCAAAGAGAACATCGCCGACTTTGAGTCCGACAATTCTGGTTTCGGAGATGGTCTCGATGCGTTCGGTGGCTTTGACCACGTACAGCGCGCCGGTGATGTAATTCGGGTTATCCACGAATTGTTTAAAGGGGATCACCCGCGAGCAGGCGTTGGCCTTGGCCATATCCGTCAGCCGTTTGGCAGACCGGTTGTCGGTGGCATCGCCGATCATGTAAAAACAGACATTGTATTTATCGGCAAATTGCTGGGTATAATCCTCCGGGTCCCTGGTTGCGCCTGCAAAATCTTGGGTCCCGTCCGTGAAGATGAACACCACGGTTTTGCCGGATTGTTTCTGCAGTTCCGGCTCGATTTTCCGCAGCGACTGGGCCAGAAAAGTCCCTCCCTTGGGCTTGGCCGGCAAGCTGTCGACGGCCCGGGTGAATTTACCCTTGTCAAAGGGGCCCATCGGATAAGCGGCACCATAAGGGGCGAAGGTGTACAGGCCGCTGTTGTACCCAAGATCCGGCAGCAGCGCCAATTTCTGTTTCAGGATCTTTCGGGCAATGTCATATTTGGTTACTTTGGCTCCCTTATCAACATACTCAGCCATCGATTCGGATGTATCGAACAAGATGAGAAAGTTGTCCGCCGTTTTGATAAAATCTTCTTCCACGACCACTCTTTTAATGATGTCCTCTTCAGTGATAATCTCTGCGGCCGGAAGCAACCCCGGCAGGACAAACCCCAGTACCATAAGAAAAACAGTTAATTTAATTTTCATAGCCTTACCTCCCTTGTTTAAAAAGTTTAATGCTGAAACAGCGTCATTCATTCCCAAACTCCTTTCTGGTGTTGTGGCCTGTCAAAATGATATGCTCATCGCCCAAAGCCACGACGGTTGATATATTCAGATCTGCTGAAGAAAATATAAACGATTTTAAACTAAACATCACTTTCTTTCTGTCAACTTACCCGGCGATATTTTATATCATCGATTTATTTTACTTCAGGTGATCGTTCCTAAAAAATGCCAAAGAACACTGTTTGGCAGTAAGCACCTGTTTGCCTTTTTAGTTTAGAAATGCAAATGGTATTCGCCTTAGATCGAATTCTTCAATCTCCAATATGATAAGCGAATATTAAATAACCGTTAGACATATGTCCGGGTGAATTTTATAGATTGAAGGAAATGTTATGTCGAGCAAGAAGAATGTGTGTGTGTGTGATTTCCTTATTTTATCTATCCAGGGTTACGCGGATCCTTATCTTAATCTTGGTCTGTAAGTAAACCGAATATGCAAGAATGCCATAAACTATGACAGTACTTAAAAATGTCAACTAATTATCATTACTATATTGCGGAAAAGCAATTGAAACATCTTCTTCGAGAATCGCCTCGTACCTGGGATATGGATAAATCCGGCAATGTCCACAAACAGAGGAGCAGTCCCTTACCAAAGTTTGAAATCATTTCTCGTATCTTTAGCATTTGGAAATTTGAATGGCAAAGGAAGTTGGCGGTATTTACAAACTTTTACAGAATTGGTTTCTTGATCATCAAAATTTGAAATTGAGATGCCCAGCAGTCTAACTTTCTTTTCGCCAGCTTCAGTTTTAGATAACAATGGTCGGACGTATTTCATAATAACTGAAGCGCCCTCAGCCGGTTCATCAATCGAAATGCTTCTTGTGATGGACTGGAAATCAAAATATTTTACTTTAAGTGTGATCGTCCGCCCTTTCGCATCCTTTTTAATCAATGAGTTTTCTAATTTAGCGGCTATATCCTCCAGGATCTCGATTATATGATCCGTATCGTCAATATCCTCGGAAAAGGTTGTCTCTTTACCAATTGATTTTCTAATCCTGTTGGGCTCGACCGGTCTATCATCCAATCCGTGGGCAATATCATAAAAATAGTTTCCCGACTTTCCAAAAATCTGAATCAGCTGTTCCTTTTTGTATTTTTTAAGATCGGCGCCGGTCTTGATCCCGATGTTGAGCATTTTTTCCTCAGTGACTTTGCCGACTCCAAAAAATTTCCTGATTGGCAACTTATCTATAAATTCGTCTGCCATCTCAGGGGTAATGACTGTAATTCCATCAGGTTTATTAATATCAGAGGCAACTTTCGCAAGAAACTTATTGAATGAAACTCCAGCAGATGATGTAAGCCCACCTGTTCGGTCATATACCTTTCTTTTGATTTCCTGGGCGATCAGAGTCGCTGAGGGCATCCCTTTGTAATTTTGGGTGACATCAAGAAACGCCTCATCCAGTGATAAAGGTTCAACAAGATCGGTATATTCACAGAAAATTTCCCTGAGCTGAGAAGAAACCTCCCGATACATATCAAATCTCGGCCTGATAAAAACGGCATTGGGACACAATCTGTATGCTGTGACTGACGGCATGGCAGAGTGAATACCAAACTTTCTAGCTTCATAAGAACATGCGGCAACAACACCTCTTGATTTGGGATCACCACCTACGATGACTGGTTTTCCCTTGAATTCAGGTCTGTCCCTCTGTTCGACGGATGCATAAAACGCATCCATGTCAATATGGATTATTTTGCGGATTGGTTGCATGAAACTTGGTTAAATTGAAAAGTTTGAGATACTATATCATAGAAGGTTGTAATTAAAAGAGGAAGGTAGATTTCTCATTCTGAAATATGTAAATTTACAGGGAACTTAATTTTGGGGATTAGCAACCGCAATCAAATAAATAGGTGGAGTTGTGATTCATAGCCGTAGTCAAACAAAAACAAGTTGTATCTACGACCACTATATGTTGTGGCTTTTGAAATCTTAAATTCTTTTATAATGTCTTTCATTCTGTCTGCTTTGAATCGACGATACCTTGCCATTTCCAGCCACCATTCTCTTTAACTATATGCAGGTCATGAGGCAACCGGAGTTCACCCAGTGCGCTGCCCTCGATATAAC
>JASJGP010000506.1:0-3850 GCA_033791485.1 Desulfobacterales bacterium
TCATCCTCCATCAAAAGGATATGGGGCGGCGGTATTTGAGATCCCTGTACGCTGCTGATTCCAGTATCTATTGTTTCCATGGTATTCCTCCTTTTTTCACGGTTATTAATGGAAATATATTCACGTTTTGAAATTATAATAGAGCAAATTCCGTACCAAAGAAAGCAACAGGCCAATAAAAAGTGGAAAATGTGGTATTTGCTTTAATATAAGGAAGTTATAACTATAGTATTATTTCCGCACAACGACCGTGTATGTACAGAGTATATAAGGGATTATACGTGAAATAAGTGCTCTTAATAATTTATCTGTTTATTTCGAATGGTTAAATGCGTATATTCTAATATACGGTTTTTGAGCAAAAAAATTCTATAACTGGATAGAAACGGGGAATGCGTTAATGGGAAAATGGGTGCGGGAAAAATATTACTACTGTTGGATCTTTTGGTTGGACAGTGCGTGCTTTTTCATCAGTGCGGAGAAATTGGATCTTTGCATGCCCACCCCCCCTGCCGCACGCGTGATATTTCCATCGCTGGCGGTGAGGGCTTTGGTGATAAAGGCCTTCTCGAGCTGCCTGAAACTTTCGTTCAGCAGTCCTTTTTTGATTTTCTTAAGATCTTCCAGGGTATCGGGCACCGATGTTTGGCCCCAGGAACCTTTCATACGAAGATTGTCAATGATATAGAGTAGGTCGAGAATTCTGCCGTCGGCCATGATGACCAGCCGCTCGATCACGTTCTTGAGCTGTCTTACGTTACCCGGCCACCGGTAATTTACCAGCATGTCCAGGGCATCATCGGAAAACCCCTCGATGCGTTTTCCGGTCTTTTTGCAAAAATGCTTCAAAAAGTGATAAGCGAGCTGCGGAATGTCGTCCTTTCTCTCCCGAAGGGGGGGAAGATAGAGGGGAAACACGTTTAACCGGTAATAGAGGTCGTTCCTGAAACTTCCATCATCGACCCGTTTGCTGAGATCCTGGTTGGTGGCGGCAATGATGCGTACATCAGTCGTTGCGAACGCGGAAGCCCCCACGGGCTTGTATTCCTGCATTTCAAGCACCCGCAGCAATTTGCCCTGAATCTCCAGCGTCAGGTTCGTCACGTCGTCCAGGAACAGGGTTCCCCGGTTGGCCACCTCAAAGATTCCCGCCTTTTTTTGAACCGCTCCGGTAAAGGCCCCCTTGACGTGTCCGAACAGCTCGCTTTCAAGAAGATTTGGTGAAAGGGTGCTGCAGTCTACGGCCACGAACTGTTTGGTCGCCCGCTGACTTCGGACATAGATGGCTCTGGCAAAGACTTCCTTGCCGGTACCGCTTTCTCCCATAAGCAGCACATTACTGTCTGTGGGTGCCACTCTTTCGATTTTATCAAAAATTTTAATTATTTCGGGATTTTTCCCCACAATACTATCGAAACCAAATCGGTCGAAAAGCGTCTTTCGCAAAGACAGGTTTTCTTCCATCAGCCTTTTCTTGTCGATCGCTTTTTCAATCGCAAGGACGAGTTCACCGTCCGAGAAAGGCTTGGCGAGGTAGTCAAACGCCCCGAGTTTCATAGCTTCTACCGCATTTTGTACGGTGGAAAATCCCGTCATCACGATCACATGGAGGTCCGGTCTTTTCTCCCGGACTTTTTGCAGAATCTCCATACCGCTCATGTCGGGAAGCTTTACGTCAAGCAAAACCAGGTCATAGGTGCCGCTAAGGGCCGCATCCAGTCCTGTTTCACCGGTCATGCGTGTATCCACCTCATATCCCTGTTCCATCAGCACCAGGCGGCAACCGCTCAAAATAACCTGTTCGTCCTCGATAATCAGGATATGAATCGAATTGGGTTTTATTGCATTTTGCGGCATCCGGCACCGTTTTTTATGGCCCTTTCCACCGAGGCCACGAGCTCTTCATCGGTAAAGGGCTTAGGAAGGTAATCAAAGGCTCCGAGTCTCATGGCTGAAACCGCATTTTTTATGGTCGCGTAGCCGGTCATGACAATAGTATATATTTCCGATTTTTCGGCGCGAACGGTTTTGAGGATCTCCATGCCGTCTGCATCTGGAAGTTTCATGTCGAGTAAAACCAGATGGTAATTTTTTCTCCTGATGGCGTCGAGTCCTTCCTTGCAGGTTTTGCAGATGTCCACCGTGTGTCCCAGGTCCGATAAAATCATGCGGCATCCGCTGCAGATCACCAGTTCATCGTCGATTACGAGGATTTTAAGAGGCTTCATTTTTAAATCCATCCGTTTTTTCAGAAGGGGGCTGCTGGATTAGAGGAATTTCTATGATAAAGCTAGTACCTTTTCCGGGCTCGCTGTATGCGCGAATATCCCCCATGTGATTTTCAACAATTCCATAACTGACCGCCAACCCAAGACCGGTTCCTTTTGCCTTGGTCGAGAAAAAAGGCTCAAATATTCGATTCAGCGCTTCTTTGGGGAAGCCACACCCGGTGTCCTCGAATTCGATCTTCATGCATTTTTTTTCAGGACCGATCCGGGTTTTAATGCGAATGTGCCCACCTTTATCCATGGCTTCAACAGAGTTGATCAGCAGGTTGACAAAAACCTGTTCCATCTGGTTTTCATCCAGAAAGCTGCTTACCATGTTTTCCGACAAATCTGTTTCCACGGTGATGTGATCAAGCCGAAATTCGTTTTGCAGAATATTGAGGGCTTTGCCAATGACATCGTTAATATTGGCCAGGGTCTTTTTGGGCTCCTTTTCCCTCGAAAAATCGAGCAGTTCCTGAATAATTCCTCGGCACCGGATGGTTTCATGAACGATAATATCGAGTCCTTCCTTTAAAGGACCCTCTTGGGGCACTTTTTTAATCATGTTTGAGCTGTAGAGCAGAATACCGGCCAGCGGGTTGTTAATTTCATGGGCAATGCCTGCGGCCATACGGCCGAGGGACGACAACTTTGCGGTCTGAATGGTCAGTTTGTCGTACCGGGACTGCTGCTCTTCGATCAGCCGGGCTTTGTCTATGGCGCAACTGCACTGCTGTGCAACCGCGATCATGAAATCCTTTTTCTCTTTTGAAATTTCACAATGTTCGGAAAAGTAGATCCTGAGAATTCCCACTACATGCTTTCCCAGAGACAGGGGAATATCGAGTATCATTCGAATTCCCTCTTCCCAGGCTTCCTTTGGGTACTGAACCCGCGAGTCTCCCAGGATGTCTTCTATGATAATAATTTCGTTTTGACTACACAGTTCGGTGATGATGCGATAGCTCGAAACCGGCCCCTTTTCGAGGTATTTCTTTCCCAGACCATGAGCGGCATACAGTTCCAGTTGCTCTGTTTGCAGGTTGAGGAGTCTGAAGATAGCGCCCTTGGCAGCCAGTAGTTCGGTGGCCTTCCAGACGATTAACTCCATAATTTCTTCCACCCGCGTGCTGGCATGCACGAGTTTTATGATTTCCCTAAAGGCACGATAATAGGCATGTATGTCTATGTCGGTAGTGATGATAACCTCTTCTTTTTTATTGGTTTACGATATGTATGCGACGATTGCGGGGTATTTGGCCGCAGGGTCGCAAGCAGGCATATGGTTTTGATTATATGCTCATATCACTTTCTGATACTTAAAAAAAGAAAAATTGTGGGGAAATGTTCACCATTACTCTGATGGAAAGCGTTCAATGGCAATCTGCGCTATAGTGTTTGTCATACATATATCCCCGCAGCTTCTTTCCAGGTCTTTTCGGTTACTTCAAGATAGAATTGGGTGGAAAGGCAGTCATCGAGTCGTTTCCATTCCATCTCCTCTGAAACCGCCTTGATTTTCCCTTAAACATGAGATAATAATTGTTGCAGTCTTCGTAAGTAATACTCTTCCACTATTT
>JASJGP010000507.1:0-4715 GCA_033791485.1 Desulfobacterales bacterium
CACTTCAAGCCGGTTGATATCCACCGCCCCCTCACCGAAACTGATATCGACCGAACCGACTCGAACATCACGCTGTAGAAGTGTGCTCGCACCACCTTCAAGTGCCCATTTCGCAAGGGGATCAGCCAGCAGAATCGCAAAGGCGATTAACACAGCAGCTACACCCACAAAAACGCCCGCACCCCACCAGCGTAACAATGGATCTTTTTTCCCGCTCGCCTGCAGAATTCCGAAAAGACCAAGCTTGGGAAATTTTGACAATACCGATCCGAGTGCTTCGCGATAATGGCTAATACCCCAACCCAGCAGGAAATAGAGCGGCGCTGCTGCTAAAATTGCGACAACAGTCGAGCCAAGCACCAAAGTGTTATTAAAGTACGTCAGCCGCATCAAACCGTTGTTATACCACGCCGTCCACAATCCGTTCAGCCCTTCGATAGCAAGCAGTACATAACCGATACGCTCAAACATGGGATCGAACAGATAGCCTATTCCCGCAAAAAACGCTGAAGAGGCAAAAAAGAGCCCCAGGTGAATATTGAGCAAAAAGGCAAGGAAAAAAATCACAACGGTCTGGATACCCGAAAGCGGAGTCAAACCGGCAACCATACCCAATGTGATGGCAAAGGTGACTTGCCAGGGAGTCTGAGCTGAATTAAGTGCTCTAAAAAGCTTTAGTAAAAACTGCATAAATCGCTCCTTAATTATCAATTAATGTCTAAACATGGTTAAAAATGGAAGATTTATTCGCTCCTCCAGTTTTCTTCAGCGTTGAATCAATTTTTGACAACTAATTAAGCAAATTTTGTGCCACTGTTGAAATTTTAACATAAAACACTTTAAATATAGGGGTTTTGACGATTGGATAAGAGAAAACAGAGAGAATAAAAATTTTTGCGTTATACACACGAGATACGATATACGAGTCAGAAGTGTCTCGTATATCGTATCAAATACGCTTTACCAGTTTTCATAAAGCAATTCAAAATAACCGGTGGGCTTTACACAGGCCGGGCACTTTTTCGGTGCCTCTTTTCCGGTATGAATGTATCCGCAGCTCAGGCAGCGCCATATTCTTTCTTCGTCCTTTTGAAAAACCCTGTCTGTTGCAATATTTTCAGCCAGCTCAAGGTAGAGTTTTTCATGATGTTTTTCAGATACAATAATATTGTTGAACGTATCTTCAGCCCTTTCAAACCCTTCATCCTGAGCTGTTTTGGCAAATATGGCATACATGTCTTCGCTGACATATTTTTCCAAAGCTGCTGCCGAAAGAAGATTGGCATGGGTATCTTTGATCACACCGGTGGGAAAAATCCATTTCATTTCAAGCTCTCCCCCGTTAAAAAATTTAAAAAACCGCAGGGCATGTTCGAATTCCTGGTCTGCAGTTTCATCAAATATTTTTGCAATCTGGATAAACCCTTCTTCCAGGGCTTTGTTTGCAAAAAAATTATATCTGGTCCTGGCCTGGGTTTCTGCTGCAAAAGAGATATGAAGATTTTTTGCTGTTTGACTTTCCCTGAACTTAACCATATGCACCCTCTTTTTTATTCTTCGATAATAATTGCATCGGCGCCGCATTCATCAGCAGCCCGACGAACAACTTCTTTAAAATGTTCCGGAATTTCATCCATTTTAACGGTGGACTTTAATTGATCTTCATCATACTCAAAAATTTCAGGACAAAGATCGTTGCAGTTCCTGTCGCCCATGCATTGTTTTGTAATGGTTACTTTCATCTGAATCCTTCCTCCTTTTTAAATAAAATTATCTTCTTGGCTTTAGTCATTATCGGATCAATATGAATTGTTCCTAACAATTTTATTTAATCCTATTCCATACTTCATTGCAAGGACAAACTTTGCAATCACATCAGCAGCTTTTCAGGTTTCTTGCTCCTTTTTCTATCCACGTAATGCTGCGTGGGCAGCAGCCAGCCGGGCGATTGGCACACGAAATGTTGAGCACGAAACATAGTTTAGACCAAGTTTGTGGCATAGTGCAATGGATTTAGGATCTCCACCATGTTCTCCGCAGATTCCACATTCAAGGTCGGGATTTACACTGCGTCCTTTCTTGATTGCGATTTCCATCAATGCACCCACGCCATCTGGGTCTATGGTGGCGAATGGATTATCCGGCAGGATTCCGGCTTCCATGTATTGAATTAAAAATCCGGCTTCTGCATCGTCCCTGGAAATACCGAAGGTCGTCTGGGTCAGATCGTTTGTTCCGAAAGATATAAAGGAGGCATATTCAGCCATTTGATCTGCTGTGAGTGCAGCTCGCGGTATCTCAATCATGGTTCCAAATTTGTAGTCGATTTGGGTGCCTTGCTCTTCCATCACTTTTTTGGCTTCGGATTCGAGGATCTCACGCTGAACCTTAAGTTCGTTGGCATGGCTGGTAAGGGGAATCATCACCTCAGGATAAACCTCGACACCCTCTTTTGTCACTATACATGCAGCTTCAAAAATAGCACGCACCTGCATTATGGTCAGCTCAGGAATCTGGATGCCCAGACGTACGCCGCGCAGGCCCAGCATCGGGTTATCCTCTCTTAAACTTTCCACCCTTTTAAGTATACGCTCCTTTTTACTGATTTGTTCCAAAAGGTTATCAACATCTTCAAGTGTCCCGGCATGCTTTAAACGAAGTTTAAGATCAGTCAATTCCCTCATGAGGTCAATATGGTTCGGCAAAAATTCATGCAGCGGTGGATCGATAAGACGGGTAATTACAGGCAGACCGTCCATTGCCCGGAAAAGACCGGCAAAATCATCACGCTGAAATGGAAGTAGAGCGTCCAGGGCTTCTCGGCGTTCAATGGGCAGATCTGTCATAATCATCTTATGTATATGGGGCAGGCGCTCTGCGTCAAAAAACATATGCTCGGTACGGCACAGACCGATGCCTTCGGCACCGTATTCACGGGCACGACGGGCATCGTCCGGATAGTCGGCATTGGCCCAGACACCAAGGGTGCGAAATGAATCGGCCCAGGAGAGGATTTTCATAAGATACGGATCTTCAATATCAGGCACAACCGTTTTAAGTTTGCCTAAATAGACCTCTCCGGCTGTACCGTCAATGGATATCCAGTCTCCCTCGTGAATGATACTGTTTTTCACAATGATATGGCGTTTCCCCATGTCTATTTCAAGCTTCGAAACACCGACTACGGCAGGCTTTCCAAACTGGCGGGCAACCAGCGCAGCATGGCTGGTACGGCCTCCGCGGCTTGTAAGAATACCCCGGGAGGCAAGCATGCCATGCACATCATCGGGCTTGGTTTCAGGGCGTACCATTATAACTTCCTTGCCGTCTTTTGCCCACTCTTCTGCTAAATCTGCATCAAGAGCGACTACACCGATAGCTGCACCAGGAGAAACATTGAGACCGTAGGCCAGCAATTGTCCCCTTTTCCTGGCAACTTGCGTGGCTTCAAGACTGAACTGGGGATGCAAAAAGAAATCCACCTGCTCAGGAGCAACACGCAAAACTGCTTCCTCACGTGTGATCAGGCCCTCTTTGGCCATATCCACAGCGATACGCACGGCAGCCTGCGCAGTGCGCTTGCCATCCCGGGTTTGCAGCATCCAAAGTTTGCCCTTTTCAATAGTGAATTCAACATCCTGCATCTCGCGATAGTGTTTTTCAAGCTTCTCGGAAATCTGCTCAAATTCAGAATAGGCTGACGGCATTTCATCTTTTAGTTGCAAGATGTCATTGGTCAAACGGGTCCCTGCAACCACATCCTCACCTTGGGCGTTTACCAGATAATCCCCTTCAATTTGCTTTTCCCCGGTGGAACCGTTACGTGTCATGGCAACACCGGTGGCGCTGTCATCTCCCATGTTCCCGAAAACCATGGTTACTATATTAACGGCTGTTCCCAGATCATGGGCAATGCCGGCGGCATTACGGTAATCAATGGCACGCTTACCGTTCCAGCTTTTAAAAACAGCTTCCGTCGCCATTTGAAGCTGCTTATAGGGATCAGTGGGAAAATCCTGGCCGGTTTGCTTTTTAAAAATCACTTTGAACTTATTCGTTATCTTTTTCCAGTCATCAGCGGACAATTCTGAGTCGGTTTCAACACCGGCCTTGGCGCGGGTTTCGGTGAGCACCTCTTCAAAAATCTCATCCGCAACTTCCATGACTACACTGCCGAACATCTGTACAAGACGGCGGTATGAGTCGTATACAAAGCGTTCGTCACCGGTTAACTTTATCATACCTTTGGCTGTTTCATCATTCAGACCGATGTTTAAAACGGTGTCCATCATTCCAGGCATGGAAAACTTTGCCCCTGAACGGCATGAAACCAAAAGCGGATTTTCAGGGTCGCCGAAATTCTTTCCGGTTTTCTCTTCTATCTTTTTTAGCGCCTCCTTTGCCTCATCCCACATTCCTTCAGGAATAGTTTCCTTAGAATCAAGATATGCATTGCAGGCTTCAGTTGTTATAGTAAAACCATGAGGCACAGGTACACCTATACGCATCATTTCTGCAAGATTAGCTCCTTTGCCACCCAGAAAACCGCGAACATCTTCCCAATTTCCCCCAAGATATTCTTCAGCTTTACCAACTTCATCAAAAAAATATACCCATTTTTTAGTCATTTTAAACCTCCCGGAAAAAGTTGATGAATCCTCAAACTGTTCACAGATGGAGCAAAACGAATTTTTTACGAAACTATCGATATTGAA
>JASJGP010000508.1:0-6470 GCA_033791485.1 Desulfobacterales bacterium
CCTGTTTTTTTCAAGCCATGTGCCAATATATGCCAGCCGCTCTTCAGGTGCAGGATGGGTTGTCAGATAGGCAGGAATTTGGTCTGTCCCAAACCAGTGTTTGCTTCGAATTTTGCCTAACATTGTAAGCAAACCATATCCCGAGTAACCTGCTTTGGTGAGGTATTTAAGCCCGATCTGATCTGCCTGTCTCTCGTCTTCACGACTGTATGCCAATGACATGGATTGACCGGCTGCCATCGATCCCATTATTACAGCGCTGCCGACTTCTCCTGCCCCTTCCGCGCCAAGCAATATGCCTGCCGCAATACCGGCTAAAGTTGCAATGGAAATCTTTTTAGATCTGTCTATTTTTTGTGAAATATGACGACATAAAACGTGCGCTATCTCATGGCCCAGAATACCTGCGAGCTCCTCTTCGTTATCCATTGCCGCCATCAGCCCGCTGTAGATAAAAATATGACCGGCAGGTGTAGCAAAAGCATTATATAAATCTTCCTCAATAATATAAAAACGATAGGTAAATGGCTGGGGCGAAAGAACCGAGACAATCTTTTTCCCTACCTTGTTGACATAATTGACAATAACAGGATCTTCCACAAACTTGACACTTTTTAGAATAACCTTCATGAACTCCCTGGAAAGTTCTTCTTCCTCGGCAGCCGTTATACTTAAAGCCGCTTTTGGAATAAAAACACCTGTAACAAGAAGAAAACACAGGCAAATTAATAATGATTTCCAGACGAATTTCATAGATACCTTTCTTTTTATAAATCCTTTTCAAACACCTTTTTTTATGTTAGATATTTTTATTATGGCACAAATTTTATGCATAGCCAACCAAAAAGGCGGAGTAGGCAAAACAACCACAGCGGTTAATCTTTCAGCGGCTCTCGCCGTATCAGAAAAAAAGACGCTTCTTGTTGACTGCGATCCTCAGGGCAACGCTACTTCCGGAATCGGGATTGATAAAACCAGCATCGACCGAACTTTATACCACGGCATGCTCGGAGAAGCTCCGGTTCAAAGTCTCATTCTCGACAGCGAAATAGACAGCTTAAAAGTCATACCCTCAAACGTGGAACTTATAGGTTATGAAATCGAAATGATTTCAGATCCCCAGCGCGAAAACGCGTTAAAAAACCTTCTTGCAGATCTTGAGAATTCTTATGAATTCATTATTATAGATTGCCCTCCTTCACTGAGCCTGTTAACAGTTAACGCCCTGACAGCGGCAAATTCTCTGCTGATTCCACTGCAATGCGAATTTTATGCCCTTGAAGGGCTCGGCCAGCTCTTGCAAACAGTGAGACGTATCAAGCAAAGCCTTAATCCGAATCTGAGTATTGCAGGAATTCTTTTAACCATGTTTGATAAAAGAACAAACCTGTCTTACCAGGTAGCTGAAGATGCTAAAAACCATTTCAAAGATAAGGTTTTCAAATCAGTAATTCCCAAAAATATTCGGCTTAGTGAAGCGCCAAGTTTTGGTAAACCAATACTTATGTACGATGCTACATCGAAAGGAGCGCAGAGCTATTTTGATCTGGCAAAGGAAATCATAAATTTTTATTAAGAGAAAATATAAATGAGCGCAATACAAAGAAAAGCCGACAAGACCTCGGGATCAAACCCGAAAAAACGTAAAAAATTGGCACTGGGAAAAGGACTGGATGCTCTTATTCCAGACATTAAATCTGTTGAAGACAGACCTCGAGACTACTTCTTCTGTGAAACGGATCTTATCAGTCCCAACCGTTATCAGCCCCGTCTTCAGTTTTCTGAAGATGAGCTTAAAGAATTATCTAATTCCATAAAAACACAGGGCATTCTTCAGCCACTGCTGGTTAGAAAAGATAATATCGGTTATGAACTTATTACTGGTGAAAGACGCCTGCGAGCTGCGAAAATGGCAGGGCTCAGCAAGGTCCCCGTAGTTATAAAGAATATTTCAGACGCAGAACTGCTGGAAATGTCAATTGTTGAAAATATCCAGCGGGAAGATTTTAATCCTCTGGAAGAGGCTGAAGCCTATCATCGTCTTATAACCGAATTTGATCTCACGCAGGATCAGGCAGCGACGCGTGTCGGGAAAAGTAGATCCGCTGTTGCCAACTTTTTAAGGCTCAGACAGCTACCGGATCAGATAAAGGCAAATATTTTGGACGGCAGTTTAAGCATGGGTCATGCAAGGGCTTTGTTAGGTGCCGAAGTACCTTCCCAGCAGATTGAAGCCTGGCGCGCAGTTATATCTAAAGGGCTTTCAGTCAGGGAAACGGAAAACCTGATAAAAAAATTAAAAGCAGGAAAGAAAAAGTCCAAAGCGTCGCAGTCAAGTTCTGAAGATATATACTTTTCAGATCTGGCCGATAACCTTTCTAGTTATTTTGGAACCAAAGTTCAGATAAAAAGAAGCGGGCAAAAGGGAAAAGTTGAAATTGAGTTTTACAACAACGACGATCTAGATCGACTAATGAGCCTTTTTAAACGGGCTTAAGACAGATGGCGTCGTATATGAGACTTTTAACTTAGCCATCCGGCACTTATTCAAAGACTTTTTACAAGACCGTCAAGACTAATGTCTATCCATATAATAATAGATGGCTATAATCTGATACGTCAGTCATCTTCTTTGAGCCTTCTTGACCACCAGAATATGCAGCTTGGTAGAGAAGCTCTTGTTGATTTGCTGGCAAAATATAAAAGGATAAAACATCATAAAATAACTGTAGTTTTTGACGGAACAAATGCTCTTTCCTTTTCCGGCCATAGAGATTATATTAGCGGAATTGAAATAATATTTTCTCGTAGTGGTGAGTCGGCTGATTCGGTAATCAAAAAAATAGCTGCCGGAGAAAAAGAAAAAGCACTGGTTGTGAGTTCTGATCGGGATGTTGCAGATTCTGCCTATTTATCCGGAGCTGCTGTAATCGGCTCCATTGAATTTGAAAAAAAGCTAGAAATGGCAGCATATTCCGATGGCTTTAGCACTGACGGTAAAGATGAAGGCGGCTGGATACCTACAACTAAGAAAAAAGGCCCCAGCAGGCGCCTAAAAAAAAGGAAAAGGCAGAGTAAAGCTAAAATAAATAAGCTATAAGGCCGACAGGCTGGAAAGCTGGTAGGTTAGAAAGCCAGGAAGCTTCTCAGCTTTATAGCCTATAGTCTGCCGGTCTCCATGCCCATTTCAATGGTATGCCTCTAAAAAACAAGAAGTTAAAATAACATGAAAAAAATATGTGTAATTGACGGACAGGGCGGTGGTATCGGCAGTTCGATAATTAAGAAACTAAAAGAACTATTTCAGGAAACTATCGAGATTATTGCTCTGGGAACAAATGCAATTGCTACAGCCCAGATGCTGAAAGCCAGAGCAAACCGTGGCGCTTCTGGTGAAAATGCCATTGTTCAAACCGTAAAAACAGTTGATATTATCATCGGACCTGTCGGCATAATTATTGCCAACGCCATGATGGGTGAAGTAACGCCAAAAATTGCAAAGGCCGTGGCAACCAGCCCGGCAAAAAAATTTCTAATACCGCTTACACAGGAAAATATTGAAATTGTAGGCATATCCTCAGTTCCTCTTCCGCATCTTATCGAGGATCTGGTCGAAGTTAATTTAAAGAAAACATTATGAACTTGTAAAATCCGATTTAGACGGTTTCCTAAGAAGTTCAAATTCCCCCGCTAACAAGCAACGGGATAAAAAGGCGTGCAAATTTTGTAATCATGAGGCGTACTGATCGTACGTTGAATGATTACGAAATGCAGCACAACGCAGAAGTTGGACTTTTTACGGGACCGTCAAATATTGCAAAAAAAGGAGTGAAATATCATGTGTGAAGCCAATGCTTATCTGATTGAGCAGGACCAAAACAAGTTATTAATGGAGGCTGTTGACACGGTTGAACCTGAAGATGACGGTATCAGACTAATCAGTATATTCGGAGATCAAAAATTCGTAAAAGCCCATATCCATTCTCTTTCCCTTGTGGACCATAAGGTTTTTTTGAAGGAATAAATATTTTCACAATAGTTCAGACACGAAGACACAAGGGCTCAAAGTAAAGATATGAATTATATTATAATCTTAGTGTCTTTGTGCCTTAGTACACGTATTCTTAAATACGGTATCGTATTATAATTGGATAATTTATAATCACCGCTGAGACGCAGAGATCGCAGAAAATTTGTTTCTTTTTTGCTTTCCGCTGAGAGGGCGGAAAGCAAAAACATGCATCCCTATGGGATAAAGAAATAACCACCTGAAATTCAATATAATATTACTATTTTAAAGGCTGAGCTATTTTCTTTTGCCGTCCCCTCAACGGCAAAAGAAATAATATTTAACTCTGCGGACTTTGCGTCTCAAGCGAAGCGGGCGGTGAAACAATATAAAATAATACGTCATCGAACTTATGAATTAGAGCACTTAGTGGCTGATATAAATTCCAGTTAGTGCTTCTGGATAGACGCCTCAAGCTCCCAACATGAAAATATTAATCGCCAAGACCGCAGGATTTTGCATGGGCGTTCGCCGGGCAGTCGAAATGGTCCTGGATGCACCCCACAAGCATAAAGGCCCTATCAGCACTTACGGCCCCCTGATCCACAATCCTCAAGTTCTTAAACTCCTGGAAGAAAAAGAAATATCTGTTATTAATGATATCCCTGAACATGGATCCGGCACCATCCTGATCAGAGCCCACGGAGTTCCCCCTGGTGTAAAAGAGAACCTTCAAAAGGTCGGCTTCGATGTTGTAGATGCCACATGCCCCCGCGTAATAAAGGTCCAGTCCATAATCAAAAAGCATGCAGGACACAATTATGCATCAATAATATTAGGAGACAAAGACCATCCGGAAGTTGTAGGGCTGCTCGGTTATGCCGGAGAAAATGGTTATGTTATCGGCAGCATAAGCGATCTTAATTCACTTCCTCGCTTTGAAAAGGCAATTATAGTTGCCCAGACTACCCAGAATACACTCCTTTTTGATGAATTAATAGAACTGGTCACAGATAAATTTCCACACTACAAAGTCTTTAATACAATATGTGATTCTACCGGCCGGCGTCAGGCCGAAGTAAGACGCCTTTCGTCCTCAGTCGATGCAATCATTGTTGTTGGCGGCTTTAGCAGCGGGAACACACAAAGGCTGGCCAAAATTGCTGAAAAGACCGGAAAGCCGGCATATCATATAGAAACGGAATCGGATCTTGAGGTGCTTGAATTAAAGTCGCTTGCATCATCCAGGCGCATAGGAATAACAGCCGGCGCCTCTACACCAAACTGGATAATTAAAAGAGTATACAGGGCTCTTGAAGCGCTGTCTTTTAAAAAAGAGCGTAGCTTTCGTAAGCTGGGGTTTTATATCCAGCGCACTATGCTTCTTACAAATATTTATGTATCTATAGGGGCAGGCTGTCTTTGTTATGCCTGTACAATGCTTCAGGGAATTTCCCGTTTTCTGCCCTATGTGATAATTTCCATTCTCTATGTTCAATCAATGCATATTCTCAATCACCTTACGGGCAGTGAGTCAGATCGTTATAATGACCCGGGCAGAGCGTCTTTTTATAAAAAGCATAAAGTCTTTTTAACAGCGCTTGCCCTCATTGCAGGTGGTGCAGGTCTTATCACAGCCTATACCCTGGGCCCAGTTGCATTTTTAATCCTTTTCATTATGAGCATAATGGGTCTTTCATACAACTTAAAGCTTTTGCCCGAGCGCTTCACAGGCAACAGATATTTTAGAATAAGGGACATTCCGGGTTCAAAAACCTTTCTTATAGCCATGGCCTGGGGAATTGTAACTGCGATATTACCATCCTTATCAGCATTCGGCAAAATTGGCTTAAGCGCTGCATCGATATTTCTATGGTCCACAAGCCTGGTTTTTGTAAGGACAGCCTTTTTTGATATACTCGATATGCAGGGAGATCGTATAGTGGGCAAAGAGACGCTTGCAACTTTGCTGGGAGAAAAGCGGACCATGCGAATTTTGAAGGCCGTACAGCTATTTAGTATTTCTTTTTTATTATTGCTCGCTGTATTTGGCTTTGTTTCAAGTCTTGGGTTTGCCCTTTTGCTGTGCCCTGTTTTACTATTTTTTGTTTTAATAGCATATGAGCGTGGTTATGTCTTACCCGGCATACGGCTGGAGTTTCTTGTTGAAACACATTTCCCCCTGGCAGGGGTTGTTGCTTTGGTGGGGTCGGTTTTTTTGATGGCGTCGTAGAAAGTCCCATCTACTGCGTTGCAGCGGTTTTTCAGGAACTCCGCATACTACTTGTATTGCCTAGTCCCAGAAAAACCGCTGCGCCGTGCACCCCAAGGGCACTTCCTGCGGGGCGTATATGTAACTTTCTACTTAGCCATAAACGTTATTTTTACGAATGCGTCAAAATTGTCTAATTCATTAACATTATATTGGTGAATTCGTAAAAAGTCAAAAACTCCCTCTATC
>JASJGP010000509.1:0-4117 GCA_033791485.1 Desulfobacterales bacterium
CCTAACGAGGATGGTTCCTTTACCGTCCATTTTGGCGGTGATCCCAAAAGTTCGAATTATCTGTATATTATGGAAGGCTGGAATTATGTTGTTCGGATGTATCAGCTGCTAACTCCCAGAATATCTGACCTAAAATTCCAAGATTAAAGCTCTCGCGTACCCCGCATACCCCGCCTATATAAAAAAGAATAGTACCCCGCTTACCCCGCCTGCTTTTTTGATATAAGAATCCCCTTTTGGCTGGAGTTGACTATCGCACCGATAGGCGCTAAGTCATGAGTTCCGAAGCTCAAATCCAAACCAAAAAGGGATATTCATGACTTACACCAGATCTGAGGACAAAAACAAGGCCCTTCTTTTACAATCTGCAACAGCCGAACAGATTCAACAGCACACTGAAGATATAATACAAGGACTTGCTTCCTGTTATCTGCCGCCCTGTCCACGTTGCCAACTTGCCTCTGACTTGTTTAAACGGCATGAAAAACGAAGTCGCCAATTTTATGTGGTGATGAATCAGCTTGTCGTAACCCTTATGGGTTTACTGCTCCGCTGGAAATGTCCTGGGTGCAATAAAACCATGACGGAGTATCCCGGCTTTGCCATTCCATACAAACGCTATACTCTGCCTACCATCCTGGGCTTTAGCAGCAGCTATGTCGCAAATCCGGATAGTTCATATCGTGGGTTGATTGATGCCTGTCCGCTGGAACACGAAACAAAACCGGATGCCGAAGTTCGTTGCGCGTCGATGATGGAGCACTCCACCATTCATAGGTGGGTGACCACTCTGGGCGGATATTCTCAAATCGCTCGGGAAGCGATAAATTTGATTCTTCAAACCGACCCGATAACCTCCCTTTGTCGAGACCTGGCGGGTCTTATGATTCCCTCTAAGAAATATACATCAGATCTAAGAAAAAAGGTTCTGCTCAGCTGTTTCAGACTGGTGTTCCTTGAATCAATTTACCAATCCGTATTTCCGGTCTCAATTTTCCCCAGGTTGGCAACCCGTTGCGGTTATAGCTGAGGTAACATAACCTCCAGAAACAACAAAGGAGGTGACACTTGGATAAAAAAAACGAAATTTGGGCCATCTTTTGGTGCGACCTACTACGTCCAATCCTTTATTCGGAGGTAGCACAAGAAGAGACGCATCGGTATCTAAAAACCCTTGCAGAAAAAGAAATGGTGTATCCGGACGGGAGGTGCGGCATTCCCTCCCTTTCTACGCTAAAACGAAAACTATCAGCTTACCGAACCTGTGGATTTGACGGTCTGGGCCGAACTCCCCGGAGCGATCAGGGGAAAAGCCGGAATGCCGATTCCGAAGTGATCCAGACTGCAATCATGCTGAAAAAGGAGCAACCCTACCGGTCAGATATCGTCATCAACCGGTTTCTCGAAGAAAAATTTGGAACAACCATTCCCCGTTCCACCCTTTACCGGCACCTGAAAGAGGCCGGAGCCACTCGTCTCAAGCTGGGGGTGACGGCCAAACCGGTCCGTAAACGCTGGAGCAAAGAAAATGCTCACGACCTTTGGGTCGGCGACTTTGAGGAAGGACCATACGTAATAAACGGCTCGGAGGTGGTTCCCACCTGTTTATCCGCTTTTATTGATTGCCACAGCCGGTATGTGGTGGCAGCTCGGTACTACTATCGGCAGAATCTGGACGTTTTGATCGATACCCTTTTGCGTGGTCTTGGAACCCACGGAGCACCCCTTGGGCTTTATGTAGACAATGCCAAGGTATACCATTCAAACGGCCTTAAGGCCGCCTGCTACCGCACAGGTATCCGTCTGTTGTATCGAAAAGCTGGTGATCCAGAAGGAGGCGGTCTGGTTGAGCGGCTGTTCCGGACGACTCAGGAACGGTTCGAAGCAGAGGTCCGTGCGGGCGACATCCTTAACCTGGACGAACTGAACCGGCTTTTTGCTGCCTGGCTGGCTGTGGATTACCACAAAACAGTTCACACGGAAATTGGTGTTACGCCCGAAAAAGCACTTCAAAAAGGCCTCCGCCTTGTCCGTCAAGTGGATTTAAATGCCTTTGTTACTTCATTTATGCAAACAGTAGAGCGTACGGTCCACAAAACCTTTGCCGATATCCAGTTGAATACACGGTATTACAAAACAGACCCAAGACTTCGCGGTGACCGGGTGGAGGTCCGATACGATCCCTTTTCTCAACAAGAGACTACTCAGATCTATTCCTTAAAAGGCGTGTATCTGGGAGAAGGCAGATTGCATCAGCGAATGACGGTGGATCCCGTGGTGCCGTTCAAAGCCCCCGGAAAACCGGAAAATAATTACCTGGATCTTCTTCAGCGAAAACATAAGCAAGAACTTTCCTCGAAGACCCAGGGCATCGACTATCGGAAAACCGCCACTCAACGCCCATGGCCGTTTCATGAGTTCGCCAGGCTTACGGCAGAGCTTCTTGGAAAAAAAGGCGGCCTGGGAGCTTTTAATGCCAACGAACTGGAAAACCTAAAAAAAACATGGAATATGCACACGGCCATCAACAAAACCATGGTTCGGAACGCCTGTGCATCTGCATCCCATAAATCTGTTCCCTACGTGATTTATGAACTCAAAACCCTGTTCAACCAACAAGGAGATTAACCTATGTTTTTGAACCATTTCAAAATGAGTACCCATCCATTTACGGAGAATCCGCCCACAGACTGGCTGTTAACCGACAGCCGATTCGAGCAGGCACTGGCACGCATGAAGTTTTTTCTGGATCAGGGCCGCATTGCCCTTATTACCGGTCAGACCGGTGTCGGCAAGTCTTCTTTGCTTCGAATGCTCCGGCAGACCATGCCGCAAAACCGATACACCCCTGTTTACCTGCACTTGACCAACGTTAGCCCGAGTGCTTTTCTGCGGTTAATTGTGACTGAACTGGGAGAACCGCCCCGATTCGGCAAAGATCGATTGTTTCTTCAGATTATCGAACGTATCAAAAAAAACGATACCCAAACAGTGCTGATAATAGATGAAGCCCACTTGATCGCCCCGCAAACCCTGGTTGATCTCAGGCTTCTGGTTAGCACAGGCATGGATGCTAATTTACCTTTGAAAATCATTTTGAGCGGCCAGGACTCTCTGAATGTGCAGCTAAAACGTGCAAGTCTGGCTGATCTGGTTAACCGAATTAGCGTCCGTTATCATCTCAAACCCCTGACCAAAGAACAGACGATAGCGTATATCGATCATCGACTCAGGCGCGCAGACACGGTCGACAAACTGATAACCCAGGAAGCAAAATCCTTGATCCACGATTACGCTGGCGGTGTGCCCAGGCAGATTAACAATATTGCAACCGCCTGCCTTATTCATGCTGCATCTAAAAACATAACAGGAATTGACGAATCCATCGTCAACGAAACTATGGCGGAATTCCAACTGCCATAATAAAGGAGGAAAACATGACACAGCGTTATTCAAAAATTCTTCTCCGGAAATTAAGAAACTCGATTTCGATTGAGATGCTTATTGCCGACATCCTGAAACAGCCCAGCAAAATATCTGAAGGTTACTTTCGTTTTCTGTGCCCGATTTGTTCCGAGTTCAACACGGCAATCAATCCGGAAACAAATTTGGCAAGGTGTTTCCGATGTGGAAAAAATTATAACCCCATCGATATTGTCATGTCTGCCAAAATGTTCAGTTTTACACAATCGGTAGATTATCTATTGGAAATATCCAACGTGAAGTGATTTTAAATGCCACCGTTTTTATGTGAAGGCGTAAAAAACGGTGGCTTTCTTTTTAAGACAAATGAGGTCAGATAATTTGGGACTTAGCACGTAGCCGCCGTGAACTTCCCAAATAAGCGGTTTATCGCGCCTTCATTTGGATTGTTGTAATAAAGTATTGATTTTTCCAAGTTCATTTACATCAATATAGGCGTGATAAACATCGTGCCGTTTTAAACTTTTTGGAAGTCCTAGCACCGCATGAAGCAGCCTTTTATACAATCCTCATTTTTTTACCCGTCTATTCATCCAGGACACACCAAAGCTCTCCGCTTTCAACAATCTCAGCAAAACGCCTGGCGTTAAATCCTTGGGGAAACAGGTCATCTTTTCGATTATTACCGGTTTCA
>JASJGP010000510.1:0-5827 GCA_033791485.1 Desulfobacterales bacterium
CAAATTTCCCCGAAAATAAACCTCTTCAATGACAGGATTCTTAATATCTGAAAATACTACCAGGTCCGCCTGTCTGCCAGGCCCAATGGCACCCACATTATTTAAGCCGAAATACTCGGCCGGATTTATAGTTGCGATTTGTATGGCGATAACAGGGTCGAGACCCATTCTAATAGCGCTGCGAACTATGAAATCGATATGGCCTTCTTTGATAATATCATGGGGATGTCTATCATCGGTACACCACATTAGGCGGCGGGCGGTTTGTCGGTTAATGATGGGAAGAAGATTTTTAAGGTTTTTTGCTCCTGTTCCCTCCCTTATCATGATATGCATTCCGGCATTAAGTTTTTCTTTAGCCTCTTTTTCAGTAGTACATTCGTGGTCGCTTGAGATACCTGCGGAAATATAGGCATGAAGATCGCGCCCTGTCAGGCCTGGTGCATGGCCGTCAACAGGTTTTCTTTGTTTTTTCATGCCTTCTATTTTTCTTAAAACCTCATTATCTCTGTAAATGACACCTGGAAAATTCATCATTTCCGCAAGAGCAATAATCCGGCTGTTATTCATAAATGGTAAAAGATCATCTGCTCCAAGTTTTGCACCGGAAGTTTCCATATCGGTAGCCGGAACGCAGGAAGGCAGAGTAAAATAAATATTTACCGGCTGATCTTTGCTCGAATCGATCATGTAGCCGATACCCTCTGCGCCGAGAACATTTGCTATTTCATGGGGATCGGCTGCAACGGTTGTAGTGCCATGGGGCAATACACAACGGGCAAACTCGGTGGGGCATGACATTGAACTTTCAATATGCACATGTGCATCGATAAATCCAGGAGCCACGAAGCGCCCTTTCATATCGACCACTTTTTTTGTAGGATACGACCCGAATCCTGCAATGTATCCGTTTGCCACGGCTATACTGCCAGGAATAATTTCACCTGAAAATACGTTAATAATGCTGGCGTTGGTAAGGAGCAGGTCTGCCTGCTTTTCTCCCCGGGCACATTTTATCATTTCATTAAGATTCATGGTAACTACTCAGGTTCAAGGGTTCACAGTTCAGAGGTTCAGAGTTTGGTAAAAAGTCAAATTCACCACAGAGGCCACGGAGATCACAGAGATAAATTATTAATAAAATAAGATATTCTCTGTGTCCTCTGTGAGCTCAGTGGTTAAAAAATGGCTTTTTACGACGCCATCAATTTTGATAAACTCGTAAAAAGTATCACCGATGACTAAGTAGAAAGTTCCATATACAAGGCGCAGCGGTTTTTCAGAGACGAGGCAATACATGTAGTATGCCGAGTTTCTGAAAAACCGCTGCAACGCAGTAGATGGGACTTTTTACGACGCCATCAATATTAACTTGGAAAACTAAAAGGAGGTAGGAATGAAAAGATTATTTGTAGTTTTATTAGCGATTTTTATGTTATTTTCTTTGGGTTCGATGGCAAGTGCCAAAACGCTGAAACTGGGCCTGGATGCAGATCCGGTTTCACTTGATCCCCAGGTGCAATTATCAGGGGGTATGCTGCAGTTCTCACACTGGGTGTTTGATCCCCTTGTCCGCTGGACTAAAAAGGGAACCTTTGAGCCCAGGCTGGCTGTTAAGTGGAAGCGCCTTGACGATCTGACTGTGCGCTTTTTCCTGCGTAAGGGAGTAAAATTTCACAGCGGCAATCCTTTCACTGCAAAAGATGTGAAATGGACGGTGGCACGCTTTTACAAAAGCCCGGATTTCAAAGGACTTTTTGAACCCTTTGACAGTGTAACGGTTATTGACGATTACACCGTTGATATCAAAACCAAAAAACCCTATGCACTTCTTTTGAACATGGCGACCTATATCTTTCCGTTGGACAGTAAATTCTATACAGGCACAGATGAAACCGGCCAGCCTAAAGACGCTGTTGTAAAGATCGGCCCTTCTTTTGCCCTTAAAAACGAGTCAGGCACCGGTGCTTTTAAAGTGACTTACCGTGAACAGGGGGTGAAAACAGTTTTTGAAAGGTTTGCAGGATACTGGGATAAAAAATCCCCGGGCAACGTAGATAAGATCATACTCACTCCCATCAAGGAAGACGCTACCCGTGTTGCGGCATTACTATCAGGCGATGTGGACTTCATTTCTCCTGTACCGCCCCAGGATTTTCCAAGGATCAAAAAAGATAAAAAAATCCACCTGGTTACATGTTCAGGCGGCCGGATTATCACTGTTCAGTTGAACCAGAAGCGCCGTCCGGAATTTAAAGATAGAAATGTTCGCCAGGCCATCGTTTATGCCATCAATAATAATGGTATTGTAAAGAAAATTATGAAAGGTGAGGCCACCGTTGCCGGTCAGCAGGGCCCGAAAGGGTATGCCGGGTACAAGAAATCCCTTAAACCACGTTTTTCTCTCAGAAAGGCCAAGGCCCTGATGAAAAAGGCGGGCCTGGCAAAAGGTTTTGAATGCACCATGATAGCCCCGAACAATCGCTATGTAAACGACGAAAAGATTGCAACAGCCGTTGTTTCAATGCTTGCCAAAATAAATATAAAGGTGAACTTAAAGGCCATGCCCAAGGCCCAGTACTGGGATAAATTTGATGCTCAGGTTGCTGATATGCAGTTGATCGGCTGGCATTCGGATACGGAAGATTCCGGCAACTTCAGTGAATTTCTATTGATGTGTCCTGACAAGAAGACCGGATACGGGCAGTATAACAGCGGAAATTACTGCAATCCAAAAGTAGATGAGCTGACCATAGCGGCCCAGTCCGAGACCAATTTGAAAAAGAGGGCATCCATGCTCCAGGAAATCGAACAGATTCTCTACGATGATGCTGCCTTTGTGCCGTTCCACTGGCAAAACCATTCTTATGCAGGTAAAAAGAACGTGAATATCGAGCCTATTATTAATACACAGAATTTTCCCTATTTTGGGGATCTTGTAGTAAAATAAGTATTAAATAACCCTAATCGAGTTAAAACTCGATTAGGGTTGTCCGTTGCATGTTTTTTTACAGCAATACTGAAAGTTTCGTGAAAAGTTAAAAACCAATTATCAATCAACAAACAACAATTATAAAAAACTCCTATAGTGTTTGCATTTATAGTACACCGTATAATCCAGGCCGTTTTGGTCATGCTGGTGATCAGCCTTATCGGCTTTTCCATCAAAAACGAGATTGGTGATCCGGTCCGGGATCTGGTAGGGGAAAGAGTCACGCCCGCCGAACGGGAAGCTTTGCGGGATGAGCTTGGCTTAAATGATGCATTTTTAATTCAATATCTTCGCTTTGTAAAAAATGCTGCACATGGAGACCTGGGGCTTTCATTTTTTCACAAAAAACCGGCCCTTCAGGTAATTTTATCCAAGGCACCGGCTACCATTGAACTGGTTTTCGGCACTGCTCTTATCATTATTTTTGTATCCCTTCCAATCGGTATGTTCACGGCCATTTATCCAAAGAACTGGTTTTCAAAGTTTACCTTAAGTTTCAGCACGATAGGTGTATCTATTCCGGTGTTTTTAACAGCTATTTTGCTCGTTTATCTCTTTGCGGTTGAACTCAACTGGCTGCCGTCGTTTGGGCGGGGAGAAACCGTTAATATATGGGGATGGGAGAGCGGTTTTTTTACCATAGACGGGCTAAAGCACCTGATTTTACCCTGCATATCACTTGCGTCCATCATGCTGCCACTTTTTATTCGCCTGATCCGCAGTGAAATGATTGAAATCCTGGAAACCGAATATATCAAATTTGCCTGGGCTAAAGGGCTTCGTCGCCGGCGGATATGGTTTGTTCATGCCTTTAAAAATACACTCCTGCCGGTGATCACGGTTTTTGGTGTTCAAATCGGAATTATGTTTGCCTTCACCATTTTGACTGAAACAGTTTTCCAGTGGCAGGGGATGGGATTTATGTTTTTAGAGGCGGTTGAGAGGTCGGACTCGTCCCTTCTCGTGGCATATCTGGTAGTTGTTGGAGTCATTTTTGTAGTGGTCAATACAATGGTGGATATTATTTACGGACTGGTCAACCCCACCATAAGAATAACAGGAAGAAAATGAACCAATCGTGGCAACGTTTTAAAAAATCTTATCTGCTGTACAGTTTTAAGCAGGACTGGGTGGCAATTGCGAGTTTTATCGTTCTGGCTAATCTCATCCTGATCAGCATTTTAGCACCTGTCCTTGCACCCTATAATCCTTATGATCCATTAAGCATTGACATTATGAATTCTGAAATTCCTCCCGCATGGATTGAAGAAGGAACTAAGGCTTTTATTTTCGGAACAGATATCCAGGGAAGAGACCTTTTAAGCACAATGATTTACGGGCTAAGGCTGTCTGTTATCATCGGAATCGGTGCTGTTTTTCTCCAGGCTTTTCTCGGAATTTCAGTGGGCCTAACGGCAGGTTATATCGGGGGAAAGGTTGATGCGGTTTTAATGCGTATAGCAGATATACAGCTTTCATTTCCGTATCTTATGGTTGCTATTTTTATAAGCGCCATTTTCCAGGTTGTTTTTGGAATAGGCCGTTTTGAAGAACTGGCCGTGCCGCTGCTGGTTGTAATCATCGGTCTGGCCGAATGGCCTGTTTATGCCAGGACTGTAAGGGCCTCAGTGATGGGAGAAAAGAATAAGGAATATGTGGAGGCTGCACGGGTTATCGGTTTGAGCCGAAAAATCATCATGGTACGGCATATTTTACCCAATACCATGACCTCTGTTCTTGTTATTTCCACGATTCAGGTGGCAAATGCTGTTATGAGCGAAGCCGCACTTTCGTTTCTAGGGCTGGGGATGCCTGTTACAAAGCCATCTCTCGGTTCTCTTATCAAGTCCGGGTTTGAGTATATTTTCAGCGGTTCCTGGTGGATCACCTTTTTCCCGGGGATTGTACTGATAGTCTTTGTACTAGTGATAAATCTTCTCGGAGACTGGCTCAGGGACGTATTGAACCCAAAACTATACAAGGGGTAATATGACTCACCTGCTGGAAGTTGAAGATCTTCAAGTAAAATTTGCCTTAAGGTTCGGTGAATTGACCGCTATTGACGGTATCAGCTTCATCCTTGACAAAGGCGAAAGGCTCGGTCTGGTGGGAGAAAGCGGTGCCGGCAAATCGGTGACAGGTTTTGCAATTATAAATCTGGTGAGTAAGCCCGGTTATATTTCAGGAGGAAGAGTTTTATTTAATGGTCAGGAGCTGAATCGACTGCATGATGAAGCTATGCGCGATATTCGCGGCAACCGCATCAGTATGATTTTTCAGGACCCTATGATGACCCTTAACCCTGTCCTGTCCATCGGTACCCAGATGGTTGAGACCCTTTATGCCCATGGCAATATATCGAGAAAAGATGCAGAGAAAATTGCACTTGAAAAACTGCAAAAAGTTCAGATTCCTTCTCCGGGAAAACGGCTTAAACAGTATCCCCACGAATTTTCCGGCGGAATGCGACAGCGAATCGTTGTCGCTATCGCGCTTTTGACAAATCCGGCATTGATTATCGCTGATGAGCCCACCACTGCGCTAGATGTAACGATCCAGGCAGGAATTACGGATCTTTTGTCCGAATTGTGTGAAACAGAAGATATGGGGCTTATTCTCATTACCCACGATCTGGCTGTTGTTTCGCAGGTTACTGAAAAAATTGCGGTCATGTACGCAGGTAAGATCATTGAAACAGGTCGGACTGAAGATATAATCAAAAATCCCAGGCATCCTTACACAAAGGGACTCATAGGATCTTTGCCGGCAGGCCAAAAGATGGGCAAACGCCTGACTCAAATACCGGGCATGATGCCGACACTGACCGATATACCG
>JASJGP010000511.1:0-3108 GCA_033791485.1 Desulfobacterales bacterium
TCTATCATGAAATCGATTTATTAGTAGGATTTGATGATGGCACGAAGTCCACAAAAAATAAATGTTCAAAAAAGTGTGTATTTGTCCTGGCTAATCTGCAAAATCATTAGTCACGATTGAAGCACCGTTTCTTTGATTATCTAAGAGACTGCCGAAAAATCAAATCCTTTGAATTTAATGCTTGTAAGTTATAAATTTCAATAAATGTGCAATTGAAATCACGTTGAGATTATGGCAAAGGCACCCCTTATTGACTTTGGATAACAACCGTAAGGTGCCAGTATAGTTGGTTTTCCCCAGGATAAAATCAAGGACACTCCTATGATTTAGGAGGCGATTTTTATTGACTTGGGCTGTTTTTTGTCATTTATTCACCAAAGGTTTAGATTTCCCTCAATCTACCGCTTTCCAAAAGCTGTACCGATATAGAAAAATACCATGTTGATATCTATATAGATTCTGGGAGCATACTTTTATGCCAGAACAAATAGGTTTCAGACGAAATATGGGCTTGTTTATGGCGGTAATGATTGGCATTGGCGCCACGATGGGACCGGGGATTTTTGCCCTGCCGGGCGAACTGGCGCATATGATCGGTCCGCTTGGCATTCTCGTCTATTTGGCGATGGGGTTTTTAACCCTCTTTACCGCCTTGAATTACAGCGAGCTCAGTGCAGCCATACCGTTAGCCGGTGGCGGATATTCCTTTACCCACAGAACACTCAACAGACCCGTGGCGTTTTTTACCGGTTGGTTCTTCTGGATCGGTAACACGCTAGCTTGCTCGATGTACGCCCTTATCTTTGCCCTGACCATCCGCGCCTATTTTTTACCGGACGCCAGCATTGTCCTCCTCATCCTGCTCACCACAATCGTATTCACTGCCGTCAACTTTATGGGAATGAAAGAAGCAATCATCGTTATTACCGTAATGAATCTGGTGGAATTGGCGGTTCTGGTAGGCGTTGCCGGGCTCGGTTTCACCGATATTGAGCCGCTTAACCTGGAGCCTTTAGCGCCAATGGGGTGGGGGCCCTTCGTTCCGGCGATGGCCCTGATCTATATCTCCTATGTCGGGTTCGAACTTATTGCCAATGCGGCTGAAGAGATCATTCAACCGGGCAAAAACATTCCACGAGCTATTTTGATCACCTTGGGTGTGAGTACGGCAATTTACGTTTTCGTGGTAGGTGTAATGATGGGCACCGTCAATTATACCGATCTCGCCCAAAGCGACATTCCGTTCATCTACGCTGCTGAGCGGCTTTTCGGCGCCTGGGGACGCTGGGCCGGAGTCATCGCAACGATAATGGCGAGTCTTTCCGCATTCAGTGTGACATTGGGCGCCAGCGCCCGCATTTTATACGCATTGGGGCGCGATAAACATTTTCCCTACTTTTTCTCCAAGCTGCATCCGAAATTCCAAACGCCCCATATCGCTCTTTTTATTTGTGCCCTGATTGTGATTATCTTCAGCTCCTCGGGCATCGTGAAATTTGTGGCTTCTTTGAGTGATTTCGGTTACCTGATGGGACTTGGGATAATCAATTATGCGGTGATTCCATTGCACAAAAAAATGCCAAATTTGAGACGCCCATTTCAAACCATGTTTTTTCCCTGGATACCTATCCTGGGTGTTATTACAACCTGGATGTTTGTTCCGGCATTAGAATTCAGAAGTTTCGTTCTAGGGGGGATACTGACACTGATTGGAAGCGCAATATATCTTTTCAATTCCGATAACCGCTCTGAAGTTTCTAAACTGGCAGAATTTTATGTAAAAACCTTGAAAATGTTTATTTATAAATTAAGGAGAACGCGTATGCGAGTACTTATCATAAGTGGAGAAAAACAGGGCCAAAATATCGCTGATCGACTCCTGGCAAAAGATGAGTATCAGATGATGTTTCGCGCGGCGGAACATCAGGTAACCTTCATTGAAGAAAACGAGACGCTATGTAAGGAGCTTGAACAACGCTACAATGTTCCAATTTACCAGGGAGACGGCACCAAGAAAGAATTACTGCTACAGGTAGGCCTTGACAATATTGATGTTGTCATCGCTGCCTCTGAAGATGACGGCCGCAATGTAATTTCGGCCCTCCAGGCCAGGCAGTTAAAACTTGAAAAAGTCATCGCAATTGTCCAAAACTCCGCATACGCACAGCTCCTTGAGGAGAACAGCGTAGTGGTGGTAAATGCCCCCTGGGCGACTGCGGCTATGGTCGAAAATATTCTCGACAATCCCGTTTTAGCACAACTTTTCGAATTTGGAATCGGAGCAGCGAGTCTTTTGGAAGTAAGCGTGCCTGAAAATGCGAAGGTAAATGGAAATCCCATCCACGATATTGATATACCAAAAGGGTGCTTGATAGCCGCGATAATCAGGGATAACCAATTTGTGGTTCCGCGCGGCAATACAGGTATCGAGGTTAATGATCGCGTAATTTTCATCGGACCAGCCTCCGCCATTAAAAAAGCATTTGAACTATTTATGCTCAAGAAATAAATTGAACCAAGAAATAGAACTCAGTTTCTTCGGCCAGAAAGTTTGGGGGAACTGGATCTGGGTGCCATTAGGCCTGTTCAAATTACAGATCAATCCAATCTATCAGCGTTATACATGTTTTCAAAAACCTGAGATAACCCTAACTAATCAGTACTTTTGAAGTTCTCAAAAAGCTGTGATATTGCTTTTATATCCGTAAAATTGCCAAAATTGTGGTTACATCTACTTATCTGTACTTTGGGGGAATTTGTGATATTTTTTAATATCACAGGTTCTGAGAGGAATCGGAATTTACCGATTATCTCAATGTATCTGTACCAGCGTTGTACATCGGTTTTTCTGTTTATGCTTGGCCAATTACATCATTTCAAACAAAGGTTAATATGGATTCTATAGTATCTAAACTTAAATTACTGGCTATTAGCCTCGGTGCCGACATTGTCGGTGTAACCACCAAAAAAATCCTGGACGACGGGCCGCCTTCCGCCGATCCATGTTACCTGCTCCCGACGGCAAATTCGGTTATCTCGTTTGCAATATCTTTAGATAAAGATTTGGTGAGGCACTTTATCAGCAAGAAGAAATGGCGACCTCACTGC
>JASJGP010000512.1:0-8377 GCA_033791485.1 Desulfobacterales bacterium
AAAGTGAAAGGACATATTTATGAAACTGGCAATAAGCGGCAAGGGCGGCGTCGGCAAAACTACTTTTGCCGCACTTTTAGCAAGGACACTGGATGAACAGGGCAAACATGTTCTGGCAATAGATGCGGACCCTGATGCAAACTTTGCAGCAGCTCTCGGCATTGAGAATTCCGATAAAATAACTCCCATTGCTGAAATGAAAGACCTCATTTTTGAAAGAACTGAGGCGAAACCCGGAACCATAGGTGGTTTTTTCAAGCTTAATCCTAAAGTTGATGATCTTCCTGATGCGCTTTCTGTAAAACTTGGCAACATTAAGCTGATGCGCCTTGGCGGTGTCCCAAAAGGAGGGGGCGGGTGCATATGTCCGGAAAGCACGCTTTTGAAGGCGCTTGTAATGCACATTGTCCTTGCAAGGGATGAGGTTGTTATAATGGATATGGAAGCCGGAATCGAGCATCTTGGCAGGGCAACGGCCCAGGCTGTTGATAAACTTATCGTCGTGGTGGAACCAGGACGACGCAGCATCGATACCGCTGCTAATATTAAAAGGCTCGCCGCAGAAATAAGGCTGGAAAATATTGCTGTGGTGGGGAACAAGATACGAAGTGAAAAAGATGAACAGTTTTTAACTAAACATTTATCAGGTTTTGAATTCTTAGGTTTTCTTCCCTATGATGACACTCTAATCGAAGCCGACCTTAAAGGAATTTCTCCCTATGATGTGAACTCGCCTTCAAAAGCACAAGTTGAAAAAATGATTTCAAGGCTCTAATGAACAGGCGAAGAAGATATCCTTCCCAAAAACCCAGACAAACAGGCAAACAGGTTAATTTTCGTAAGAAATCAAGAATACCGAAAATTAGGCCAGGGGCAGATGCCGGATTAAAAAAGGTTTTTGCCTCTATAGGTATTCCGGATAAAAAGCCTTTTACACCGGATCCTTTCCAGCTTGAAGCCCTTTCTGCAATTGAAAAGACAGACTGTCTTGTTACCGCTCCAACAGGTTCGGGAAAAACATGGATAGCCCGGCAGGCAATGGCCGGGATACATGAAAAAGGCCAAAAATCATGGTATGCTTCCCCCTTAAAAGCTTTATCCAATTCAAAGTATAATGAATTTTCATCTTTTTTCGGACCCAAAAATGTGGGCATATTAACAGGTGACAGAAAAGAAAATCCAGATGCGCCTGTTATCGTTGGAACAACCGAAATTCTGCGAAATCAACTATATGATGCCATGCATTATGGTGAAACATTGGCTATCGATCTGGTTATCCTGGATGAAGCGCATTTTCTTGGAGATGAAGACCGCGGGGTGGTATGGGAAGAAATAATGATTTATCTTCCCTCAAGAATATCGCTTCTTTTGCTTTCCGCTACCATAGGAAACGCAAAGCAGATTGCCGGATGGCTCTATAAAATACGCTCTAAAGAATGTATTGTTGTTGAAGAGTCAAAGAGGCCGGTTCCGCTTTGCCCGCTTTTTCTCCATCCATCGGGAACTCTTTATCCGATTTTAACTCCTAAAAACTCGAAGGGAAAGAAGAGAATTTACAAAAAGGTCGTTGAATATCTGAATATCAGGCGTCCTCCATTATTTGCTCCTGCCCGCAAATTGCCCCCCTTGGATGAAATATTGCATGTTTTGAGAAAATATAATCTTCTCCCCGCCATATTTTTTCTTAAATCCAGGGCTGATTGTGACAGGGCTCTTGATCTATGCATGGAAAACCGTTCTGCCGGACCTGAACACGAAATACATCTTGCCGAAAAGATAGAAAAACTAACTTTGCAAAATCCGCATGTTGCCAACCACAGACAAAGGTGGCATCTTGAACACTTGGCTGTGGGAGCACATCACAGCGGGCAACTGCCCGCCTGGAAGCTGGTAATAGAAACGCTCATGACTAAGGGGCTTCTTGATGCAGTATTTGCAACATCTACCGTGGCGGCCGGAGTTAACTTTCCTGCCAGAACAGTCGTATTTCTTAATTCGGACAGGTTTAACGGAGTTGAATTTATGCCCTTAAGTCCCACTGAATTTCACCAGATGACAGGAAGGGCAGGCAGACGGGGAATGGACAACATAGGATTTACTGTTGCAATCCCAGGCAGGTTCATGGATTTAAGGCTGGCTGCAAGACTTGTAACTTCCATGCCTTCTGATGTTATAAGTCAGATAAAAATCAATTTTTCAATGGTACTTAACCTGCTGTTGTCCCACACACCAGGTCAGATAGAAGATTTGCTCAAAAAATCTTTTGCAACATATCAGCTGACAAAACAAAGAAAAAAAGGGGGTTCTCAAAAAATAGCAGCATATGATAGTAAATTTCTCTGGCGGGATTTTCTGCGGCATCTTGATTTTCTTAAAGAAAAAAAATATTTTAACAGCGACGACAGGTTGACGGATGATGGAATCTGGGCATCCCAGCTCAGGGTTGACCAGCCGCTTTTGATAGGCGAAGGTTTCAGGCTGAGAATATTCCCTGAATCTGATCCTGCCTTGCTTGCTGCAATTATTGCGTCATTAGTGGATGAGCGTGATGCAGATGATAATATTGATAAAAAGTTTTTTCCCAAAAAGCTTTTGACATCTTTCCTTAATGTAAAAAAAAGGCTCAGACCCTTTTCAAAGGAAATGGCATCCCACGGGTTTGAAGTAAGACAACTTTTTTTGAGACCGGCTGTTGCGATGTACGCCTGGGCAACAGGCCAGTCATGGGAAAAGGTAGTGTCTGTTTCGGATTTAGAAGAAGGCACCCTTGCCATGCTGGCCCTGCGCACTGCGGATAATTTAAGGCATATCAGAGCCCTGGCCGGTGTATTCCCGGAAGCTTCGATAACCGCAGAAAAAGCGTTGGAACTGATTTTGAGGGAACCGGTGGTAACGGAGTGAGCGCTTCGCCCCCTACTTCCCATCTAAAATTTCTCTTATCTTAACAGACAATTCTCTCATTTTAAAAGGTTTTTGAATAAATCCGTTACATCCGTGCTCAAGTATTTCCGCTGCCTGTCCGCTGATGCTGTATCCACTGGAAAGAAGAACCTTTATTTCAGAGTGGATATTTTTCAAATTGTCATAAAACTCTTTTCCGCTCATTCCAGGGATTATCATATCCATAATAACCATGTTGATCTTCTCCCGGTTATGTTTATATATTTCAACAGCTTCTTTTCCACTCCTTGCAATTATGGTTTTGTAGCCTAAAGCTTTCAGAATTTCCTGATTTACTTCAATGATCATCTCTTCATCGTCGACAAGGAGAATTGTCTCTGTGCCCTTTAAAATTTTTCGGGCTAATCTTTTTTCCTGTATTACTTTTTTATCGGATGCCGGCAGATATATATTAAAAGTAGCTCCTTTACCTTTTTCACTGTAAACATCAATAAGACCGCCATGATTTTTTATCACCTCGGAAGCGGAAGCAAGCCCTAAACCTGTACCCCTGATTTTCCCTTTGGTAGTAAAAAACGGGTCAAATATCTTTTCCTGGATTTCATTATCCATACCTGTCCCTGTATCAACTACGGACACCTTCACATATTCGCCTTGCTTTAACTTCAAATTCCCGGCAGAGCCTTCGTCAATTACAACATTTTCTGACAGCAAATGGAGGTCTCCGCCGTCGGGCATGGCATGCAAGGCGTTGATATAAAGGTTTAAAAACACCATCTCCATTTGCCCCTGATTTACTTCCGCGGGCCATGTTTTTTTTAAAAAATTGGTATGAATCTTTATTTCTTTTTTAGCCCGGCCAAACATGCTGGAAGTTCTTTTAATAAGTTTATTTAGATCCGTAGTCCTGACTTCATATCCCCCACCCTTGGAAAAGCCTAAAAGTTGTCTGGTAAGCGAACTGCCGTTTTCAACATATCGCTCTATGTTTTTTATTTTATTATAATGTGGATGACTTTCATCGATATCGAAAAGCATTAAAGAAGCATTACCCTGCATACCCATGAGAACATTGTTAAAATCATGGGCAATACCTCCTGCCAGGCTGCCAATGGCTTCCATTTTCTGTGAATGCTGGAGCTGTTTTTCCAGTTTCTTCTTTTCCCTTTCAGCTTTAAAAATTTCTGTAACATCTCGAACAACTCCTCTGACCCCGCCCGATTTACTTTTATTGTCTTTAATCAGATAGAGAGAAAATTCAATGGCTCTTGTGGCTCCGTCCTTTCCGATAACCTCAAAATCTTTTACCTGTGCCGGTTCGCCGGTCCGGTACACTTCATTAATTATTTCATTAAGTTTTTTTGAATTTTCGGAATTTGTATATTCCCGGGTATTCATGCCCATAAGTTCTTCACTGGAGTATCCCAGAATTTTGCAAATGGAATTATTAAAAAAAGTAAAGTTTCCTGCAAGATCTGTTTCTAAAAATCCTTCTTCAATATTTTCAATGATGGTTCTATACTTTTCGTCCTGCTGCCTCATCGCTCTGTCAGCTTCTCTGCGACGATTAACATTGTACTGTATATGGGAACCGAAAATAAGAAACATGCATAAAACAAGAACGCGGGTCAAGGTCTCAAACGTGTCCTCGCCAAGAAGATGATGAACAATATTTGCTTCAGGAGATAAGAAAAAGAACATAAATGATTCCAGAATCCAGTAAATAGCGGCAATCCCGATTCCGGTTAAAACTATCGAATCTAAAAAACTTGTATGTTTTATGATTTTAACTTTCATTCAGTCCTACCTTCTGCCTTTGTGCCTTGTTTTTTCTTTATAAAATAAAAATGGGGTTAACCCTCAACCAACGGACTAACCCCTTTTATTTTCATGGTGCCGGAGGCGAGAATCGAACTCGCATGATCTTACGACCGGAGGATTTTGAGTCCTCTGCGTCTACCAGTTTCACCACTCCGGCTTTGGGTTCGTTTTATATTAAAACAGGTTGAGGTTGTCAATAACATTAAAAATATCCTTTTGTGACAATTCACCTTGCCTTAAAACCAGCGGTGTATCACCTGTTACATCAACAACAGTTGAACCGGCACCCCCCTTTAGCGGTCCTGCATCGAGTATAAGATCAACACTATCCACAATCTTTTCATCAAGGCCATTAATCTGAAAACACCCGGCACTTCCGGAAAGATTGGCGCTTGTTCCGGTAATTGGGCCGTCTGCAGCTTTAACCAGCTTGTATGCAATATTATGCCCCGGCAGCCGGATACCGATTTTTTTTGTTCCGGCAGTAAGCTTGGCAGAGAGTCCTTCTTTTGCTTGAAACACAATTGAAACCCTGCCTGGCCAGAATCTTTCCATGATAGCAGTTGCGGCAGGAGGAACAAGTGCCGCAAGCCTGTCCAGTTCATCTTTATCTTTAATCAGAACCAAAATCGGCTTGTTGACGGGTCTTTGTTTAATGTGAAATATTCTGTTTACCGCCTTGGCGTTAAAAGCGTCTGCTCCCAGACCATAAAGACTTCTTGTTGGGAATACGACAACTCCTCCATTCCTGATTATACGGGCGGCTTCAGCAATTATACCAGTCTCCGGATTGGCGCAATCTATCTTCCTTACTTTATTTGATGCCTTCAATTTTTTTTGCTTTCTTTTCAACCTGCAATGCCATTTCAGATTTAAATTCTTCCAGCCTCCGGGTAAGTTTGCGATTAGAAATAGCAAGTATCTGTGTTGCAAGAATACCTGCATTTCTCGCACCCGGTTTTCCTATTGCAACAGTTGCCACCGGAATACCGGGAGGCATTTGTACAGTAGAAAGAAGGGAATCAAATCCTTGCAGGCATGAAGAATCTATCGGGACGCCTATTACCGGCAAAGATGTATGGGCTGCTATAACTCCGGCGAGATGGGCTGCGTGCCCTGCACCGGCAATAATTACCTTTATCCCGCGAGCCCCGGCTGAAGACGCAAATTCAGCGGCTCTTTTTGGACTTCTGTGAGCAGAAGCAACTGTCATTTCAAAAGGAATATCAAATTTTTTTAATACTGCAGTGGTTTCCTCCATAACTTCCAGGTCTGAATCACTGCCCATTACAATTCCCACTTCCGGGGATTGCCCGGCCTGTTTTGTATCTTTTCCTGTTTCCAAAAAATGCCTCCTTTATCAGCTGGTAGTTCATAGCTGATAGCTGATAGTTAAAAGATTAAAATATTTTTTGCTATGGAGCTGTTAGCTATGAGCTGTGAGTCTTTTCTGCCAAGCGCTCCAGCAGAACCTGCTTTTTCTCATCGAGCTCTTTTCTGCTAAGGGCCGCCCCTTTTATGCCGCCGTTTAACGCTATTTCAGAAAGAAAGCACTCTCCGCTTTCTAAAATGTGAAGATCAATATGGGCAAAAGGAAATTTTCCTCGATTCATTATGCTGCGGCATAACGCTTCTTTATCTTTATCCAGTACATACGAACTGCTCGTTCCACCTGAGGAAATATTCATTCTGAAATTGTGTGGATTATGTCTGGAATAAGCCTCAACATAGTCTCCAACAATAATAATGCGGACATCAGTAAAATTTTTTAAAAAAGGCTGAAGAACAAAAGGATAAGAAGATTCTAAAAGGGCTGTGTGGCTGTACAGTGACTCAACAGTTTCCCATCTGCGCACACCATAACCGCAATGCATGTGGTTCTCCTTGGTAACAACTGGACCGACGCTATGTTTGTTATATAGATTTATGGCGTCAACCAGCTCAACCCGTCGGGTGATTGCTTGTGTATGTGGTAGCATCAGGTCTTTGAAAACCAGAGCTTGCATAACTTTAGAACTGTTTATTACCTGTGAAAGAGGTGATGGAAAGCAATGTACTCCCCGTTCCAGAAGATCAATCAGCATTGATTGCTTCAAATGTTTCGAAACCAGGGAACCGATAAAGATATCTCCGGGATCAAGCTTATGATAGAGCTCTTTTAATTTCCTGTTTCCACTGATAATCATATAATCTACCGCGTATGCCTCTCAATGCCCAGCTCTATTAACCTGTCAAGGAGCTGACCGAAATCCAGTCCGGCAGCATGTGCGGCCTGGGGCAAAAGGCTTGTGGGGGTCATGCCTGGGATTGTATTTGTTTCTAATACATAAATGTCGTTATCTCTAAGAATCATGTCGGTTCGGCTGTATCCTTCGCACGAAAGCGCCTGATGCGCCATTTTTGCATATGTCTGGGCTTGCACGGTAAGTGAATCATCAATACGGGCAGGACATATTTCCTGGGTTATACCCGCAGTATATTTTGCTTCATAATCGAAAAAATCATGCTTTTCATCCGGAATAATTTCTATGATGGGTAATGCCTGCAAATCTTTGTTGCCGATTACCCCGCCGGTTATTTCGATACCTTTAATATAGGACTCAATCAGAACTGTTTCATCATATTCAAAGGCCTTCTTAAGAGCGCTTTTAAGGGTATCTTCTGTTTTGACAATAGACATCCCTACGCTTGATCCCCCTTCTGCCGGTTTGACAACCATAGGCAGACCAATCTGCTTTTGGCAGTATGCGGGATCGATGGTATCACCTTTTTTAGCAATTATGTATTCAGGGATGGGAAGACCGTGTTTCTGGAAAAGCTGTTTTGAAATAACCTTGTTCATGGCAATCGCACTCCCCAGAACTCCGGAACCCTGATATGGAATATTAAGTAAATCGAGCAATCCCTGGACAGTGCCGTCCTCGCCGTATAGACCGTGAAGTATAATAAGAGCGACATCGATCTTCGAGGCATCTGCTACCAGGCGGGCTATATCTGTTTGAGGATCATATCTGATGATTTCGTATTTTTCCTTATCAAGAGCTTCAAAAACCTGGTTGCCGCTATTTATGGAAACTTCACGTTCTGAAGATATGCCGCCTGAAAGTAAAGCAACTGTGAGCTTTTTCATGTATTTATTCCTCCTTTTTACCCTTTGTTTCCATACGTCCAGCTACCTTCTCCACATACTGTTGAGGAAAATCAAAATTTATAGACGCACTCCGCATGCTATTTAATTTCAGTATTAAAAAGTTTAATTTTTTTAATATGCTATATTTTTCTTTTTCGTCCTTCATGCCTGTAAGAAGGTCTTCCGTCTTTTTTATTTCATTTTTTATCTCGATTTCAGGAGGAGTAAAATCAGCATTTTTTAATATTTTATAGGCCATGCGCAAATCTTCGGCAACACAACTGTCTTCATCTAAATCAAGCGGTTTTCCCGAACCGGGCAGATCATTAAAATCCCCTTTCTTCAGGGCATTTTTTATACGTTCTTCAACAATTTTATCAAAACCAGGAAACATTGCTTAGACTTTTTAACTTCTTTCAAGCGATTGCATTTTTAATGGCGTCGTTAAAAGTCCCATCTACTGCGTTGTAGCGGTTTTTTATGTAAAACACCAAAGAATTTTATATAGAAGGTAGTGGAAAAAAA
>JASJGP010000513.1:0-2692 GCA_033791485.1 Desulfobacterales bacterium
ATTAGATGCAACAATTTGAACATCGAACGTCCAACGTCGAATTTTGAATAAGGCATTCTACCAATTTATAAACCGCCTGAGCAAAGCGATTTCATCATTCGATGTTCAACGTTCGATGTTCGACGTTCAAAAAAGACTTACCTCTTCATACACACTTTAAGATTTATCAAGGCAAAGCCAGTTATCTATGACTACGCACAAAATGCTTGGTTTTAAAGCTGTTACTTTTTCAACTCTTGTCCCTCTAAACTCAGCTCATAATATAAGGTTTAGCAAAATCGTCGTAAAACAGGGTTTGCCCATGTTTCAAGTCAACAACACGATCTGAAATCCCCTCTTTTTCCAATTCTCGTTTAAGATCAACCGGTGGAAAATGGACCGGCTCATCCCCCAGTCGGAAGGTTCCCCAGTGAACAATAAGAAGATGCCTGGCACGAAGTTCGCAAAATGCCCGGACCGTCTCATGGGGATTCATGTGGCTGGAAGCCATGAACCAGCGGGGTTCATAGGCACCAAGATTGAAAATTGCCAGATCAATGGAAAATTCTTCTCCGATTTCGCCAAAGCCCTCAAAATAGCTCGTATCACCTGCAATATAGATAGTGAGTCCACCGGCTGTCTTGATTAAAAAGGAGCCCCACAAAGACCGGTTTGGCCCGACAATGGGATTCCTCATTGTCCAGTGGTTGCATGGAAGCAGCGTTATTTTCAGTTTGCCTTCACTAAAAGTGTCAAACCAGTCCATTTCAGTACGTCGATTCATTTTCAGATCATCAAGGATTTCATTATAACCCAGAGGGGTAATCACATGGGTATCTTTTCCTAAAGAAGCAAGGGAAGGTTTATCCAGATGATCATAATGACCGTGGGTAATCAGGACATAATCAGGAGGTGGAATCTCTTTTATATCAAAAGCCAAGGGTGAGAAATCCTTGAAGAATCCTGGAATCCCGAAAAAAAGTGGGTCTACAAGGATGTATTTATCCGCATCTTTTATCATCACGCAGGAATGCTTAATAAATGTGATTGAAAGACCCTTTTTATCTTTTACCGTTTTCCAGTCAATGGAAACAGGAATCACGCGCTCTTTATTATAAAAGGCTTTGAAGCTGTTTTTTGAAAACAACTTCCACTGTATTATCCGCCATGGACTGCCGAAATTCGCACGGCTAAAGGGATTTACAAACTGATTTGTACCGTGATGGATTTTTTTAATCACGATTTCCCTGAGACTTAAGATAGATTGAACACTGACATCCTTTTTCTTTTCCCCGGCAAAGGCGGTCTTGGAAATTGCATCAAAAGGGAGAAGGCAAAATAGAAATACCATTTTGCTCCATGTAAGAAGATTATTTATGAAAAAACGACGCGTCATGATATTGTTGTTCTCGAATTTTAAAAACCCGGGATTGATTTAAAATTCTAATTTCAAACTGTTTTAAAAAGATGAGGAAAAGCCATGCAGGGAAATAAACAGACAACCTTAATCGAGTTTTAGCTCGATTAGGGTTTTATTTACAAAAAATTAAAATCATACCCGTTCACACCCATTCGAAACAAAAATGTTGCACAATCTGGGTCCCCTAAGCGTTCATAGGTGCTGCAGATGTGCGTAATCAGGACGACCAGCTATAGTAGTCTGCTATGCTGGTTGCCCTGATCGCGCACAGATGCGGTGCCTGTGAACGCTTACAATCAGACCAACCCCTGGTCCATCATAGCATCAACTACTTTAACAAACCCGGCAATGTTGGCGCCATTAACGTAGTTGCGGGGTGTACCATATTGCTCTGCCGCATCCAGGCAGGTCTTATGGATGGTTTTCATGATTATTTTCAGCCGGTCATCCACCTCTTCACGAGTCCAGGATATACGCATGCTGTTCTGAGACATTTCCAGTCCTGAAACAGAAACGCCTCCGGCATTTGCCGCCTTGCCGGGGCCATATAGGAGCTTATTTTCAAGAAAAATATCTATCCCTTCCGGTTCCGTAGGCATATTGGCTCCTTCACTGACAAGTATAACACCGTTGTCGACAAGATTCCGGGCATCTGTTCCATTGATTTCATTCTGGGTGGCACTTGGAAAAGCGCAATCTGCTTTATGGTTCCAGAGGGGATTATAATCGACTGCAGGATCAACCGGAGTATAAACAGCTGAAGAATACTTCTCCACATATTCTTCAATCCTTCCCCTTCTTACGTTTTTGAGCATCTTCACGTATTCAAGTTTTTTTGTATCTATTCCGCTTTCATCATAAATGTACCCTGAAGAATCCGATAAAGTAACAACTTTAGCTCCAAGCTCCAAAAGCTTTTCTGCAGTAAACTGGGCAACGTTTCCTGAGCCGGAAACCAGGCAGGTAGTATTTTCAAGAGTTTTATCCCTGGTAGCAAGCATTTCGGCAGCAAAGTAAACTGAGCCAAAACCGGTAGCTTCCGGCCTTATAAGACTTCCTCCCCAGTTGAGGCCCTTACCGGTTAGTATGCCGGTAAATTCATTTTTCAGTTTTTTATACATCCCGAAAAGAAAGCCTATCTCTCTTGCACCCACACCTATATCTCCTGCTGGGACATCGGTGTTGGCACCAATGTGGCGATAAAGCTCACACATAAAGCTGTGGCAAAACCGCATGACCTCGTTGTCCGATTTACCCTTGGGGTCGAAATCCGACCCGCCTTTCCCTCCACCC
>JASJGP010000514.1:0-6910 GCA_033791485.1 Desulfobacterales bacterium
CCGAAAAAAGAATATCTTTTTATTACAAATTTCTCAAGTTTTACCTCTCTCCTGCCGATACATTATCTATCAAACTTAAAAACCCGATTTTTTAAACAGTCATTGATGATCTGTGAATTGTTAATGGTGGTAATTTATGCAAATCTTAGTTGTAGATGATCAGGCAGCTGCAAGACAATTTTTAGAAAAAATTCTCAAAGATTGGGGTCATACTGTCTATCTTGCGGAAAACGGAAGTGAAGCCTGGATAACGCTTTTGTCCACAGCTGTTGACATGGTAGTTACAGACTGGATGATGCCCGAAATGAACGGGCTTGAACTCTGCCGTAAAATACGCAGCGCCGGCTTTAATAAATATATATATATTATCCTTATCAGTGCCAGGGATACACAGCAGGATATCATTCAGGGCCTTGAAGTGGGGGTAGATGACTACATTACCAAACCGGTCAACACAAAAGAATTTAGGGCACGAATCGAAATCGGCGAAAGACTTATAAGTCTGGAGAAAAAACTTCACAATAAGCACGCTGAAACAGAAAGAAATTATTATCAGACAATTCAAATGTTTACCAATTTAATCGAAGTGGTAGACGAGGAGCTGGGAGGACACTGCAAACGGGTTGCCAAACTATGTTTGAGACTTGCCAAACTTCATCCTGGTGTTGCCCAGGAGGATTTACCTGTTTTAGAGGCTGCCGGCCTGCTCCACGATATTGGTATGGTAGGTTTACCAAAGGAAATAGTATCAAAAAGAAGAACTGAAATGAATGGAGATGAAAAAAAGCTTTATATGTCCCACCCTGTCCAGGGAGAAATAATTTTAAAGGAAATCGAATTTTTAAAACCGATTTCCATTTTGATAAGAAGCCACCATGAACAGGTAAACGGTCGCGGTTATCCGGATGGGTTAAAAGGAGAAGAAATACCCTTATTGTCCATGATTATCTCCGGGGCATCCATATATGACAGCCTTGTTAAAAAGTGGAAAGTTCCCATGGAAGATATCCCGGACAGACTACAACAGCAACGGGGATATCAGCTTGAAGGTGACCTTATAGATTATCTGCTGGAAATAAATCTGGAAAATATTCGAAAAGAGGAAGAAAAAGATTATTTAAAATTTTCATTAGATGAACTTAAGGAAGGGATGGTGCTAACAAGCAGCGTCCGGATGAAAAGCGGAGCTCTGGTACTGCCCAGTCTAACTAAACTGACAAACCATAGTATCGAAAAGCTGGTCAACTACCGCAAACTGGATTGTATTGCAGATACGGTGTGTGTTCATAAATTCTAAAACTTAAAACGAATTTACCACGGAGTACACAGGTATAACTATTTAATAAAACAAAATATTCTCTGTGTTCTCTGCGATCTCAGTGGTGAAAAATGACTTTTTACTAATTTGTCAAGTTTTGTGAAAATATTTTTTAACGAAACAACCAAGTATGAGGGTGTAAAATGGATATTGCAACTATCATTGGACTTGTAGGGGGATCTGCTTTAGTGCTTTCTGCCGTCATTATCGGCGGAAGCGCCCTGATATTTATAAACATTCCGGGAGTCTTAATTGTTGTTGGCGGGACCCTGGCCACATGTTTTATTAAATTTTCCATGGGAGATGTTATTAATACCATAAAGGTGGCCATGAAGGCATTTTTAGTTAAAATGGAACCACCTGATGAGACGGTTACAAGGCTGGTTGCCTTGGCAAAAATTGCTAAAAAAGAAGGGCTGATCGCTCTTGAAAATGAAAAAACAGAAGACGGATTCACCGCCAAGGCCGTCCAATATCTGTCTGACGGTATTGATGAAGGGCTCATTGAGGATATGCTTAATAAGGATATCCGTCTGACTGTTCAGCGTCACTCTATCGGCCAGAGTGTTTTTAAAGGCATGGGCGCATCGGCACCGGCCTTTGGAATGATCGGAACGTTAATCGGCCTTGTGCAGATGCTTGCCTCCATGGCCGATCCCAGCAAGATCGGCCCTGCCATGGCTGTTGCACTGTTGACCACACTTTATGGCGCTCTTATAGCCAACCTTGTCTGCCTCCCCATTGCAGAAAAACTCGCCTTTAGAAGTCAGCAGGAACAGGACAATAAGAGCATAATCCGTGAGGCAGCCCTTGGGATTGCTCAGGGAATTTCTCCCATGGTTCTCCACCAGTCACTAAAAATCTACCTTTCACCAAAAGATAGGGATAAAGCAGAATCGACAAAGAGTAAAGATGAGTGACGAATTAAACGCAAAAATTAAAAAGCTCGAGACAGAAGTAAGCGAAGGTGCTCCTGCGTGGGTTGTAACATTCGGAGACCTGATGAGCCTGCTCCTTTGTTTTTTTGTTCTTTTGCTTTCTTTTTCTGAAATGGATAGGGCCGTATACAAGCAGGTTGCAGGTTCTCTGAGAGAGGCCTTTGGCGTTCAGCGCAAGGCCAAGACCATGGACCCGGCCAAAGGAATTAAGATGATCTCCAAAGATTTTGATCAGGAGCTTATTGCAACCCAGCGGCGTGAAGAGTTTATTGTAACCCAGGAAAGGAAAACAATTGGAGAAGATCTTAAAAAAGCCGTGGAAACCCTTTCGCAGGGTATGAAAAAATTGATTCAGGTGGAAGTCGGTGATAAAGAAATAACTGTCAGGCTTATGGGCGAAACAACTTTTGATTCCGGAAAAGCAGATATTAAACAGCAGATGAAGCCGCTTTTAAGAAAGATAGGGTCAGTTTTAAAAAAGACCAAAGGCAACATAACAGTTACCGGTCACACCGACAATGTCCCGCTGAGAAGCAACTGGATATATAAGTCAAATCTTGAATTATCGATTGCCCGCGCTGCTTCAGTAGCGGAATTTCTGTTACACAAAACGTATATTAATCCCTCTCGCATTGCAGCTATGGGGTATGGAGAATATCGGTCACAGGAATCTAATGTTACAACAGAAGGGAGGAGGAAAAACCGACGAGTGGAGATTATCCTCAAGCCCAGGTCTTTAAAAAAATAATACAAACGATTAAAACTTGATTAATTCGTAAAACATATCTCACTTATGGCTACGACGCCATTAAAACTTAAACCCGGCTTCAATAAACGGCCCGCTGAAATCAACATCCACATCAACATCATCTTCGTCAATTTTCAATTTATCATACCGATAACCGGCCGCTGCAAACACAGGTCCAAAAACATTAAACTTCACCCTTCCGATCAGGCTGTATAGCTGGTTTCCGCTGTAAGATATTCCTCTGGCCTCTGCCTCAATTGCAAGTATATCAAAAGGCTTTATCTGCAATGCAAGGTAAACCATGGGAACCGGAAGGGTAGAGCTTTCTGATTCTTCTATACTGGTTGTATCCTGCTTTAGTTCTACTTCAAAGTCATAAATCCTGACATTAAGCCCTAAATCAATATTAACTGTTTTAGCGGTTATCGTTTCGATAAAGGGAATTCCGTAATAAAGACCAATATCGTAATGGTCGAGAGTTATCTTTGAATAAAAAGGTACATCGGCATCGAATACATAGTCACCGAAGTTAAAATCGACTGTTTTGGAACCAGTACCGTCAAATTCCATGGGTGAGGCCATGAGATAAATGTTCGGAATAAAAAGGGGCATATCAATCTTTAGTCTTGCGGTAAAACGTGTCTCGTCGTCATAATTACAATCTCTTTCAAGATCCAGCTCATCGTTTGCTGTGACAGCTTCGTACGACAGATACCCTTTGGGAGACTGCTTCCATCCACCAACCGCCAATTCAAGACCAACTGCATAAGAGGCAGTCGGAACTGTCAGCATGAGGAACAAAATAATAATCGGCATAAATTTTTTCATGAGGTCCTCCTTTTTTTATTGTCCCAGATAGGCTTTTTTCACATCTTCATTTGACAAAAGGTTTGCAGCTGTATCGGTAAGGGTTATTCTCCCTGTTTCCATTACATACCCTCTGTGCGCAACTTTAAGGGCCAGATTCGCATTTTGTTCAACCAGGAAAATAGTTGTATTATTTTCGGTATTGATCTTTTTGATGATATTAAAAATTTGCTTAACAACAATTGGTGCAAGACCTAACGAAGGTTCATCCAGCAAAAGAAGTCTTGGCTTGGCCATAAGAGCTCTGGAAACAGCGAGCATTTGCTGTTCACCTCCGCTTAAGGTTCCGCCTGCCTGATGCCGTCTTTCAGCAAGAATCGGGAAAAGCTCGAGTATATATTCTAAATCCTTTTTTATTTCGTTCTTATCTGTTCGTAAAAATGCCCCCATATCCAGATTCTCCATAACGGTTAAATACGGGAAAATACGGCGGCCTTCAGGAACCTGGCAAATCCCAAGGGAAACTATTTTGTTTGGGAGCATATCATGTATCGGTTGGCCCAGAAAAAAGATTTCGCCTGATCTCGGAGGAACAACACCACAAACCGACATGAGAGTTGTGGTTTTTCCGGCTCCGTTTGCACCGATTAAGGTAATGATTTCTCCTTCGGATATCTCAATGGTGACATCTTTTAATGCCTGAATATTTCCATAAAAAGTCTGCACATTCTTAAGCTTAAGCATCGATATCTTCTCCGAGATAGGCCTTAATCACCGCAGGATTATTTTGAATCTCATCCGGGGTTCCCTGTGCGATTTTTTTTCCGTAATCGACAACAAAAATACGATCAGACAGGCTCATAACAAGCTTCATATCATGTTCAATCAAGAGTATGGATATACCTTCTTTGTCGCGAATCCTTATAATTAAATCATCAAGATCCCTGGTTTCCTGAACATTCATGCCGGCAGCAGGTTCGTCAAGAAGCAGTAAAAAAGGTTCTGTGGCCATGGCACGGGCGATTTCAAGGCGTCGCTGGGCTCCGTATGGAAGGTTCATTGCAAGCTCATTGACATATTCAGCCAATCCTATCTTTTCAAGCATGGTATAACTGTCTTCAATCACTTTTTTTTCTTCACTGACAGTTGACTTGCCTCTGAATATCGCACCTAAAATACCTGCGGACATTCTGCAATGCCGCCCGATCATAACATTTTCAAGAACGGTCATATTGGGAAACAGGCGGATATTCTGAAATGTTCGGGCCATACCCCTTTCGGTAACACGGTTCGGTTTTAATCCATTTATACTTTTGCGCTTTTTTCCCGGCGGCGAAATAAACATATCACCTTTAGTCGGCTGGTGAATTCCTGTAATGCAGTTAAAAAAAGTGGTTTTCCCTGCGCCGTTGGGGCCGATAAGGGCAACTATTTCTCCCTCATTAACATCAAGGTCCAGGTTTTCAAGTGCCCGCAACCCTCCGAATTGCATGGTCAGTTTATTAACTTCCAGTATAGGTTCCATATTATTATTCAATCTTTAAAACCACGTCCTTTGGGCGTGGTTTCTTTACTTATTTCTTCTGCCTTCTTTACTATTTATTATTCTCACCTAAGCCTTCAAACTTATATGTTCTACGCACATTAGTGATGATACCGCCGGGACGAAAAACCATCATGATGACCAGAACAGCTCCAAATAAAAGAATACGGTATTCGGAAAATACCCTTAAGTATTCAGGCAGAAGGACTAATACAAGTGCTCCGAAAATAACGCCTGTAACTGATCCCATTCCTCCCAGCACCACCACACACAGGAAAAAAATCGACTCCCACAGCGTGAAACTGGCCGGATTGATGAATGTAGTCTTGGCTGCAAAAAGAACTCCGGCCATTCCGGCCCATGTGGCACCAAGGGCAAATGCGGTCAACTTCGTCTTTGTTTTGTCAATTCCCATAGCCTGGCATGCAACTTCATCTTCACGCAAAGCAATCCAGGCTCTCCCTAATCTGGAATTTTGCAGCCTGGTCACAACAAAAATGGTAAAGATGACAAGGGCAACCATGACAAAATAGATATAAATGGTTGCACTGTGAAGGGAAAATTTAATACCGAAAAATCCCGGTCGCGGAATATTTGCAATGCCGCTGGGCCCAAAAGAAAATGCATTCCAGTTTTCCAGAATGAGTCGTACGATTTCTCCAAACCCCAGGGTGACAATAGCCAGGTAGTCTCCCCTTAAGCGAAGTACCGGGTAGCCTAAAAGTAGTCCAAAGCAAAAGCCTATACCAGCGCCGATGGGAAGCGCAAACCAGAAACTAACGCCAAAGTGATAGTTAAGAAGAGCATAACTGTAGGCTCCCACAGCATAAAAAGCAACATACCCAAGATCGAGAAGACCGGCAAGTCCCACAACGATGTTAAGTCCCAGCCCGCACATGATATAAATAAGCGCGGTAAGCATGATAGTGGTCTGGTACATGGAAAAGACAAAAGGAAATGATATTGTGAAAACAGCTATAACAATCAAAGTCGGTATGTAGATTCGACGTTCTTCAAAAATCCGCCGGGCTAATGGAATTTTCCCGATATCACCGGCTTCCGCCTTTTTTATGCCGAGCTCTTTGCGCTTTATGAGATAACGCCAGACAAAGGAAAGGATAAAAATTCCGACCCCGATGAAAATCATCCTTTCCCAACGCCATTGGATAATGTTTTCAACAGTATTGACCCGGATAACCATTATGGGAAAAGTCAAAAACATGAACCAGAGGGAAACAAAAAAGGATTTTTTTATTTCTTCCATTTTAATCAATTTTTATACCTTCTCCTGTTCGGAACGTCCCATGATACCTGACGGCTTGAATATCAGTATAAAGACCAGAAACAAAAAGGCAAAAACGTCTTCGTAGTCGCTTGAAACATAACCGGTAAAAAAACTCTCAGTCCATCCAAGAACCAGGCTTCCTAAAACAGCCCCGGGAATGCTTCCGATTCCACCGAGTACCGCAGCAACAAAAGCTTTTATACCCGCAATAAACCCGATATAAAAGTTAATCTGGCCGATATGAGAGGCGATAAGCACTCCGCCGAGTGCG
>JASJGP010000515.1:0-8197 GCA_033791485.1 Desulfobacterales bacterium
GCTGAAATCCAGAGACCCAGCAAAAAATATCGCACAAAGCGCACAAACACCTCCATGTAGAGACTGTGGTCATTGATAATGCCAAGCATCAGTTTCAACCCCTCTTTAATCAGAAGAGCGGTGATGATCCCAACCAGGTAACGCAGGCACCTTTTTTCAACACTGCCATCAATCGAAAACCGCACGAACTTTTGTTCTATATAAAATCCGGGTATTGCACCCGTCAGCACGCCAACCGGGGTTACCATGTACGCAATACCGTGCAGATCAGAAGCACTCCAGAAAGAGAGTCCAAGCAAAACACCGGCAACAATAACCGTAATCAAAATGGTCTGCCCAAAGGTAATATCTGACAGAAACTGCCCGAACACAGCTTCCAGTTTAAGCAGGATAATTACGATGGCGATACCCAGAAACCAACCCATCAGAACGTCCTGTGGAAAATGAACCCCATGAATCATACGAGAGATGCCCGTCAGGAACATATAGAGGACCAGTAAAATAATGGTCCACCTTTTTCGGGTTTCAGCAACCAGGGTTGACGCAACCGTCGTCGCAGCCTGGGTGTGGCCACTGGGAAGGCCATAACCGCCGACAGAATATGGCGCCACTACTTTATCAGAAACCTGAAAAGGGCGGGGCCTTTTCCACCAAGACTTACAGAAACCGTTCACCCAGGTGGAAAACAGGAAAATGACCATCAGACGGCGTCCGGTACTTTTACTGATGGTCCAGTAGATGATGGTCATCAGTATCAGAAAAAACGTCTCCCCGCCAGCCCAATTAAGGGGCTGAAACAGATTGGTGACCAGGTCGGTTCGCCAGGATTGAAACCACAGAATGACTTGCAGACCCCATCCATTTTCGATTGTTGTCATAAATGACGTCATAATCTTTTCCTGTCAGTTCGGATTTCAAAAATAATCAATTCCAAAACAAAGAAGCGTCCCGCTTTTCACGAACTACCCTCCCATTTCAAATAGTTGAAGTCAACAGAAAATATAGCGGTCTGTAGTCCGGTCAGACCAGGGTAGAAATAGAATCCAAGCACTTCTGGCAGCTACTCCCAAGAGCATTATCTTTTATATCGGTGACGGAATAGCCTCCACCCAGTTTCGGGTGGCAGAAGAGGTGTCCAAACGGAGACTGGCCACATGAACACCCTTCTGGTGGTCGGACTGTATACGACCTATTCCGAGGATTCCATCATCACCGATTCTGCTGCGGCTGCAACGGCAATAAACAATAAGACGGAAAACAGTGTGATCAGCATGGACGCCGAAGGCGAGATCGCTTATGAAACAATTGTTGAAGCGGCCAAAAAGCTTGGAAAATCGGTTGGGCTATTGACAACAACCGGCATCAATCAAAAAAGTTTTCCCCTTAAATTCATGTAAAGTATATTTTTGGTATTCTTGAGGATTTCGGTTTCTGAATACTCCACCTTCGGATAATAATCATTGACTATTACTTTTGGTATTTCAGGAATTTTATCGGGCTAAAATCATGTGAAAAACTTTGTCGGAATGGGCTAAAATGTGATTTATATATTAAAAGTTGAATTTTGAAGTAAGCAGTAGATCAAGACTTATGCAAGTTATGCAGCGTTGAGTAGTGGTATTTCTACAGTGATATCAATATCAACTGAATAGAATTATCTTTACAACGGCTCATAATTGTTGTTATGGCTTCATTTATTAAGCGTAAACTCAGTATCGCATGTCCACGTCAAGCAGTCTTACCCTGCATTCCAGGTTAACGGACAATGCTGAATTGGATGTTCCAAAATCAATGCCAAATATGGCAGACATGATTCATTCTCCCCCGAGTTTATGATTACCATATTCTTTTTAGGGGTGTCCCCCGATTCAAAGCGACAGCCTTTATATAAGAATCGGGAATTTGTAAACCTCTTTTATTTAATTGGCTTACAGGAAGATGACTCTGTTTTTTCCTTTGTTTTTAGCCTGGTACATGGCCTGGTCTGCCCTTTTTATGAAATTGTTCAGGGGTTCCTTGCGTTTATACTGGGTAACACCGATACTTATGGTACAGTGGGTGTTAAGATCTGGTTTAGGAGAGAATGTCTTCTTTTCAAAAGCCGTCCGGATTCGTTCGGCAGTCACTATGGCTCCTTCAAGGTTTGTTTCCGGCAAAATGACCGTGAACTCCTCACCCCCATAGCGAAAATTCATATCGGTCTTACGTGATCCTTGGCGAATCACCTCTCCCATGGTAGCAAGAACCTTGTTCCCTTCCAGGTGGGTATAGGTATCGTTATAGTGCTTGAAATTATCGATATCCATGAGCAGAAGGGATAAGTGACAATCATAACGGAGACAGCGTTCCAGCTCCATCGTCAATATCTCATTGAAATACCTTACATTGTAAAGCTGGGTAAGATCGTCGGTAATACTCAGTGCCTTATAGGTTTTCTTACTTTCCAGCAGCGCGGTTTCCACCTCACGGCGTTTGCTCACCTCAGCCTCAAGCTGCTGAATTTTGGTATAGGACAGGAGGATAAAGCCCATTGCCAGGAAAGCCGGAAAAAATACCAAAAATTCATCAAATGCTGAAAAATTATGCGCTTGAATGAACAAGTAAAGCCTTTTATAAGCAGACAGATAGCTCATGAGTATGGTAATGGACAAAGACGAAATGATGATTATCAACAGTTCCTTAAGGGAGTGTTTAAATATTGTTTCACTGTTCATTTGTTCACTCTTTTTGTTTGTATAGAAGTTTTTATGTTCTTTTTTAATCTATTCTTGTGGATATTTCAAGGTTCATTTGTTTTTCGATCTTTAGGCAAAAGAAATTTGATTATACCATCTTTTACGGGTATAGACGGAATGATCGTGTGGTCCTGCCGGTGCTCTCTTTATCCCTTTTCCGGGGGTGGTCCTCCCCCAATATTTTAGACACTCAGTTAAGCCTCTCTCTATATCCTATGGAAGTATTTCAGCACTCAAGATTAATTATCCTATCTTTGATTCAACTTTATTGGAGAGTTGACCCCAAGAGGCTCACCCCTCCCCCCCAAAGAAATCCTCCAAATAAGCCCGATAAATTCACTAGTCGGCAATGCTGCCCATTCACGAAAAACCCCTTTAAAACAAGGGATAAGGCCGCCAGGCTTGAGGATTATTGACATGCTATGAACAGTTGGAGACATAGATAGTGTTGCTTTTTTCTCTATGAGTATTATCTTAAACTTTTATCCACTACTATGAGGAAGAAAAAACATGAAAATTGCCATTACCATTGAATTAGACAAAAAATCGGCCGAGTTGTTTCAGATCCCTTTTAAGAATCTTTCAAAGCAAATCAGTACTCTGATTGAGATGTTTGAAAAAGTCGATTTTACAGTTGAAGACGCGCCGGATCATGAACCCAATCTGGATATTGAACCGAAACCAGAGCCTCCAATCAAATCAGCATCTCCAAAAGCCACAAAAGCCAAAACGAAGTCCAAGCCACAGAAATCAGTGAAAGGTACTATCCTAAAGACTATAAAAAAGCACAAGGACGGTATTAAATCCACAGATTTACAGCAACTCACTGGCTTTACTGGCAAGCAGATCTCAAATAATATGTTTCATTTGAAGAAAGATAATAAAGTTGAGAAAACAAAAGAAGGGTTATTTGTTGCTCTTTAGTGTTTTTGGGTTCAGGGCATATTGCCTAATTTGGTAAACCAAGAAGATATGTAGTTCCCCCTAAATCCTTTTTTATTTTAAAAGTATAATTCTGGGGGGCTACAATTACTTCACTATTGGTCCAAGCTTATTCTTAGCTGTTTCTGATGGAGGGCACGGGGCTCTCAGGGCCAGTGGAGCATCGGTCATAAGGGGGTGTATGACATGATTAAAAACGGACTGACAGACAACATTACCCTGTGCCACTATTGCCGACAGTCTATCCCTGTCGATGCCAGCAAGTGCCATCACTGCGGAGAACAATTGGCGCTCCGCTCGCAAGGCCTAAAGGCAGCCCAGAAAATATTCAAGGCAATTGGAATAGGCACGGCGATTCTCAGCTTGTTTTTTGGCCTTAAAGAGGCCTACTTCTTTATCCAGGAGCGCCAGCAACAGCGTACCATGGCCTCGTCATACTTCGCGGCAGCCGAGCGCTTTCTTGAACTTGATAGTCTGACTTATGCGGAAGAAAGCCTGGAACGGGCTTTATCCATCAATCCGAACGACCAGCACCTGCGTGCCCGGATCTTCTTCCTGCGCACCGATCATCTCTTGCGTGAAGCGGACTTCTACGGTATGCAAATACCGGAAAATAGGTTTGATATTATTCCCGAGATGATCGTCAACGGATTTAGCCTGCTGAGCAATAGTTTGCCGACAGACGATCGCGCCAGGCTTCTATTCACTCTGGCACGCCTGCTCCAGTATGACAGGCAATGGCAAGCCAGCACCGGAATCAGTGATCTGTTTGCCCAAGCATACATGCTGGCGCCAGGCACTGCAGAGATCGCCTACTGGTACGGCGAGTGGCTGCTTAAGGAAGAGACGTCCAAGGAGCAGGGTTTCACCCTGATCGAGGAAGCCGCTGCTGCAGATCCTAATATTGCGCTTTACGCTGTTGCTTTGGGCAGGGTCCAGGCAGAACGGGGAGATTACCGTGCCGCCTTTCAGACCCTTATGCAAGCCATAGATTCTCGGCCTGATCAACATGAACTGCAAAATATCCGGGCAGCGAATGAGGCAAAACGAATTCTCGCCAATGCCCTGGTGAACGCACATGAGGTTTCCCCCATTACCGGCACTGAATTCTTTGGCATGATACTCGATGACCGCATTGCCGTGACCCGCTATGCGTTAAAGCAATCCAGCAAGACTCAGCTTCAGTTGCTTGCTGCAAGATTGCTTCACCATGCGGGGCACAACGATGAAGCTGAAATATTGATACGTAAAAAGCTGGGTAGTTATAGTTCCAGAAACCGAACCGAAGAGTTGGAACTTTTTGCCGCCATTCTTGAGGCGCAGTACAACAGAACTGAACGACAGCAAGTGCTTGACATCTTGGCCACAAAAAAAGGAATGTCGACCTATGAGGAGATACTGGAAACAGGTTTCAAAGACAAACACTGGTACAAAGTTGGTCTCAAACTCGCGAAGGAAGAAGATGTCGAGGGCGCTCTGGTTATAACTGCCTACGAGCATTATCCTTTTCACAAGGCCGGGGTAATGTCCGGCGACCGTTTACTCAAATTTGGCCACCGCAGCATACATGACATGTCTTCCATTACACGACTGCTTCTTAGTTTTACACCCGGAACAGATGTGCCGCTGAAAATACGCCGTGGCAGTGTAGAGCTGGATTTGACGGTTGCAGTCGAATAGTAGTAGCGGACTCTGCCATAGCAGCTTGGATTGGTGCTGCAGCTGTAACCCAGCAATTCACGCAGTGGATTAGGGATCGGGCGGAGAACCTTTGACCACATCGGTATTGCTATACGCCCTTTTTGGTGTCCATGCTTTGTCACCTCATTACCATAAGAAGGGGAAAGCACGAAGTCTTTTATCTTCCCGATTTTTTTAAAACCAAACGAATACCCAAAAAACTTTTACGCCTGGTAAATTTCTGAGGGGCCATAAGTTCTCCAGCCGAGCCGGTATATATAAATCAATCAATAACCCTCCCGAAGCCGCTTCGCGGAGCAAGCCCCTCACCTTGCGTCCCCAACGCCCGGCGTCTATTAACCCTCCATATATTTTTGAAGCACAAGGTCCACCGAACATCCCCCTCTCCATCACAAAGAGTCACACCAAGGCCGGGTACCAGCACGGACAAGATTTGATGCAATAGCCCAAAGTGCGATTCAGTTGAGACCTCCCGTTGGATTTCTGGAACGATGATTTTCTTAACCGGAAGCGGGTGGAGCAGGTACGGCAGCTTCTTTTTTCAGAACAGAAGTAAGGAGGGCATGAATCACAAGGGAAACCAGGGCACCATTCTACGGCGAGAATGGTGCCCTGGTGTATGGAACGCCACGAGGTGACGTGCAGAACAAAGGCCTGAGATGAGGTGTATGCCGTATTCAGCTCTCGTTAGTCCCCCAGTGACCGTGATAGAATAGGCTGAAAATGCATGAGGATTGGACGCTGAATGGTGCTGTGTTTTTTATATAAAAAAACATTATGGGAAATTGTCTCAGACGAAACTTGTCACCAGTTGAATGATCCATTTGTTTTTTGATAGTAACAGTTTCTCAGTTTTCCCTTGACACAGAATGCTTTCTTATTTTATTGTTTTGCTTAATTCTCGTATTTGAATTTAGACCTTCCCCTTAATTCAGTTCGATCTCCTCTTAAAAATGGTATCCATTGATCAAATTAAGCTGTTGAATGCTTCAGCGCAAATAATTTTTATTTACGTTGAGCTATCTTCAGGAAATCATTTTTACTTTATCTGCGATAAAAGGAGGACCACAAAATGAAAAAAGAAAACCATAAAACAAGATTGCTGACAATTCTGTTAGGAACTTTAATTGTGTTAACCTTTCCTTTGTGTTCTTTTTCCAAATCTACTGAGATCATAGAGAATAAGGTAGTAGAGATTCAAACAAGACCTGGAGTAAAGCAAAAATTCATTTTCATTAAACCTGCAACGCCTATAGCATCTGTAATTTTGTTTGAAGGTGGACGGGGCCTTTTAAAATTAAAAAATCTCTGGGGCAAACCCTCTGTAAACACAAAAATGAGTACATTGCTCGTTAATAATAGGGAAGATTTAGCTAAACAAGGATTCATGGTGGCACTCATAGATACACCTTCAGATATGGATAGTAGAAAGCTTGGAAGAGCGGATTTTTTAAAAGGCACAAAACGAGTTTACGATATGAGCCCTGAACTTGCCCAAGATATAGAGCCAGTTATCTCTTTTTTGAAAAATGAAGCAGATATTCCGGTTTGGCTTGTTGGCATAAGCAGGGGGACATTCTCTGCGGTGACAACAGCAATTTTTACCCAAAAAAAAATTAATGGGCTTGTGCTCCTTTCAAGCGAAACTAATATTCCAGAAAAATGGTATATTTATAAATCTCACCCGAAGGGAATACTAAATATGGACTTACAAAAAATTTCTGTACCCGCTCTTGTCATCGCCCACAAGGATGAAAAATGCAAGATAACACCTGCATCAGCAGCACCGGAAATCAAGGAGGCTTTGATAAATTCTCCAAAGACTGAAGTGATGTACTTTACCGGAGGGAAAAAGCCAAAATCAGGACCTTGTGATCCAAAATCTCCACATGCTTTTTACGGAATTGAAGATAAAATTATAACGGCAATAGAAAATTTTATTAAAACGAATTCTTAACAATGAAAGAATTTTTTAAAATCTGCTAAAATGTGATCTATATATTATATAAAATAATGAGGGAAAATGGCTGAGAAAGATCTGTTTGGTTCATATACTTGAATCTTTCGCAAAGCAAATATTTTTCTTTCCAACCACAACATTTAGAGTCGTGTTTTAAAAGTATTTATGATTTTTTATAGACTATTTATTTTTTGCGTTACGAAGCAAAAGTATAAAGTTATTGTCTATTTTAAAATTTTGTAAAATCCCTTGGTCGTTTAAGAATTTTTTCACTGCATTTTCTGTTCGGGGTCCCAAAATACCATCAATTGGCCCGGGCTCATAACCAAGATGTTCTAAAATGCTTTGAACTTCTTCAATTGTCGGAGGATTGGGAAGGTCAATTTGAGCTGTTTCCTCTTTGACAGCCTCAACTGTTTGATTTGTCTTGTCCTTTACAGTTTCGATTACGATAGCATCCTCAGTCTGATCCTTCTTTTCTTTTTCAATTTGCTCCATAACTGCTTCAACCGCTTGCCTTAACTTTTCTTCTGTGTTCGAAGAAGATTTTTCAGTCTTATCGTTCTGCCCACACCCGACAAAAAACACCAAACAAATTATCGTTAGAGTAATTACAACATGTTTCACAATTTTCTCCCCTTTATGTCACATCAATGTAATTAACATATAGCTGCTCTTTATCTGTAGAAATTTTAATATCGGTCATAATATTTTTGTTCGTGTAACATACCGAATCTTCTTTCAGGAGAATGCACTGTATATAAAAAATACGTCTATCATTCCCTAAACGCCTGCCGTTATAGTGCATTGTCTTTTAATTTTTTAAGTTAGCAAAGTTTGACTGCTCATTTTCTATAGG
>JASJGP010000516.1:0-7803 GCA_033791485.1 Desulfobacterales bacterium
GGAAATCACAGAGGCCTGCATTGAGTTGGAAGGACAGTTTTTTCAGACGGAAGGCTTTCGAAAAACCCAATGGATGCAGACCTGTGATATTCTCATTCAGGGAAAACCGATCGGGAAAATTAAGGTATGCTATTTAGAAGATCGGCAGGCCGTTAACGGAGGACCGTTTGTAAGAGAAGAATATTCTTTGATAGCTGCCATCGCCGAGCGGATAGGTCATACCATAGACCGGATTCGGGGACGGATGAAACTGCGGCAGAGTGAAGCCTTTCTGCGAACAGTGGTTAAGGCCATAACCAACCCCTTTGCCGTCATCAATGCCGACAGCTACACCATAGAATTAGCCAATGCAGCATACGGCGGCGGCAATGCCGCCGGACAAAAATGTCATGCAGTTTTACACCAAAGGGATATCCCTTGTACCGGTGATGACTATCCGTGTTCGGTACTTGAAGTCAAACGAACGGGCAAACCCTTTGTCGGAGAGCATGTGCACTGTGATGCCCAGGGAAATCCGACCCACATCAAAACCTATGCTTATCCAGTGTTGGATTCAAAGGGGAGCGTATTCCAGGTCATAGAATACCAGATAGATGTTACCGGGCAAAGGCAGACCGCGAATGAACTAAAGCAGCGGGCCACTGAACTGGAAGAGACGAATACGGCATTGAAAGTGCTGCTCAAAAGAAGAGAAGATGATAAACGAGAAATCGAAGAAAAAATATTTGCCAACTTTCAGCTGACCCTTTCCCCCATTCTTTATGATTTGGAAAAAACGCTTACACAGGATAAACAACAGGATATATTGAAGATCCTGAAATCAGACTTAAAAAATATCCTTTCCCCGTTTTCGAAAAAATTATCAGACAAGATGATTCTGTTAACCCCCACGGAAATCCATGTTGCCAATCTTATTAAACTGGGAAATGCCAACAAAGAAATAGCAGACCTTTTGAACTGCTCGTCTAATACCATATCCCGCCATCGAGACAATATCCGGAAAAAGACCGGTCTGAAAAACCAAAAAATAAATCTTAGATCATACCTGCTGTCCCTCGAATAAACAGACTATTTTTAATAGTCTGTTTATGTGTGTTTTTTTAGGTGTCGGCTCTATTGACCTGCCATTAAAATATTCGTTATAATATTTAAAAGAATTTTTGATTGCGATCTTCCCTTCATATAGACATCATGCTCATCGCCTTTCGGAAAATCGTATTTTTAATCCATTGAGAAATGATTGAAAAATCCTGTGTATTAATCTTTACAGGCCTGGCGTCATTTATGGGGAGCAATTTGATTAAACCGGGAGGTCATAACACATAAAGGAGAAAAACATGGCCATTAAAAAACAATATTTTAAAACTAAGTCACAGTGCAAGGTAACCTTCCGGGTCCAAAAAGAGATGGGAAACGGGGCAAAAGAGATACATGTGGTGGGTGAATTCAATCAATGGGACAAGGGCGCAACACCCATGAAAAGCTACAAAAACGGTACCTTTGCCGCCACCGTGGATCTTGATCCAAATAAAAAATATCAGTTCAGGTACCTGGCAGATGGGGTCAACTGGTTAAACGATACGGATGCAGACGCATACATTCACAGCCCTTACGGAAATTGTGATAACTCCGTGATTGTCACCTGAAAGAAGGTGTCCAATGCCTGTGCCTCTGAAATTTTGACCTGTCCGGATGCATCGACTTTCCCTGAAGCAGATACCGCACTTTATAAAAACTATGACGAGGATACCCTTGAAATGTTGAAACGATCGTTTATCCATCAGTAAAGAAAGCAGGCCCCCTAAAATGGCCCAGGCCTATGTAAAAGAAGGAGGATAGTCCCATGCTACAGGAAAAACAACAGATGAAACGATCGGTAATGGACCGGAGGTCTTTTCGGGATAGACGGATATTAAATCTTGGATCTGTATCTCCTGATATCGAGCAAAGAAGCATGAAAGACAGAAGACAAGGCTGGGAAGACAGGGTTGGATGGCAACGGCTAACCCGGTGGAGCAGCTTTCCAAGCACTTTAACACTTGAGGGGAGTCATGACAAAATTGCCACCCATATTAAATGAATTATTCCGGGAAAGAATTTTTCATGAGGTTGGTATAAAGAAAAGGAACTCGGATGAAGAAAAATAGAACGGGACAGGAAAACTTTGATTTATTACGCTTAGAAGATGACTTGGTGCCCCCGATTTTTATGCTCCCGCCTGATGGTCGCTCAAGCCTGCATAAATTAATCCAGAATTTCCAGGCTATCAAAATTGAGCTGGAAATGCAGAATAAAGAACTTCTCCGTTCCCGGCAGGAGCTGATGAAATCCAACATCTGCTTCGCTGAACTCTATGACACAGCGCCGGTGGGATATATTACCCTTGACTTAAAAGGATTGATACTGAATGTCAACCTGACCCTTGCCGATATGCTGTCCGTGGGAAGACCAACCCTTTTAAATCAGCCGTTCACGGATCATGTTGTTGTTGAAGACCGGGGAGTTTATCACCGGTATCTGCAGGATATGAAGGTCTTGAGAACCAAACAGGTTTGCGAACTGCGTCTACAAAAAAAGGATGGAGCTTTTTTGGATGTGCAATTGGAAAGCATCCTTACAACGGACCGAGGCAAAAATTTTGAACAAATTCGTACCGTGGTCATTGAGATGGGTGAGCGCAAAAGAGCGGAAAAAGAAAAAATACAGGCAAAGCTTCTCCAGGCCCATAAAATGGAACCCGTCAAAACAGTCGCCGGTGGGATTGTCCACGATTTTAATAATATCCCCCTTATTCTTGTGGGCAATGCTGAGAAGCTTATGCTTGCGGGCAGGCTGGCGGCAAGCTTTGCTCACAGTGTAAGAAACTCTCTTACCGCCATAAAAATGAGGCTTTATTCTCTTCAGAAAGATGAGTTTTTACCTGATAAAAAAGACGATCTGAAAGTAATTATCGAGGGAATGGGTAACATAGAAGACCTAAGTAAAAATTTTCTCGAATTTTCAGGGCCTATCAAAGTGAGAAAAACAAAGGTCAGTCCTTCGGCTGTTGTTGACAAAGTCATCCAGCTGCTCGGTCCTGAACTGGAGGAACGTAATGTTCAACTTCAACTGAATCGCTCCCATTTTTTGTCTGAAACCTGGATTGATGTCGAACAACTCAAAGAGGCGATTGTTAATTTGGTCATCAATGGATCCGAAGCCGCTGGAAATGGAAAGCGCTATGTTTCCATATATGAAAAGGAAGTGAATCAGGCGCCATCGGGTCGATCGGCTGTCATTGAGATACATGACAACGGGGGGGGGGTATCCCTGAATTGATCCAGAGGAAGATATTCAATTCGTTTTTTACTACAAAGGAGAACGGTAGCGGAATGGGTCTTAGCATTGCCAAAGAGATGGTGGAAACCCAGGGAGGAAGAATAACCTTCCATCCCAGGGAGAATGAAGGCTCAATTTTTAGGATAACGCTTCCCTGCTACCCTCCTGGGAAAGCAGACCCGGATGGGTGTCACCCAGATTGAGGACGGGACAAAGATACTGCCCAACCGGGGAAGAGGCCTATTCTCTTGCGATCATCATTTCTGAATTAATGGATCAAATAAAAAAATATTTTAATGTTCAGATTTTTGCCACGGATATCGATCCGGCAGCCATAGACATTGCTCGCCGGGGAGTCTATCCGGAGAATATTGGTATGGATATATTTCCTGAATGATTTATATGGACAATGTGCTTCAGAGAAAAATCATTCCTTTGTTGCAGTATACCTTGGATCCGGATGGAATCTTGTTTCTGGGAACATCTGAAACCATAGGGGAATACGTGGATCTTTTTGATTCGTATAATTTTAAATGGAAAATTTTTAAACACAAACCGTCTCTTGCGGTAAAACAAACAGATTATCCCGATAAATTTTATTGCGATGCACAACAGAGAATCTTGCATGACCCGGAAGTTAAATTACCGGGTGCAATAGATGTTCAGGCCTTGGTTGAAAGGGTTATTCTTGATGAATATGCTTCCACGGGTGTTCTGATTAATGATAAATATGAAATTTTGCATTTTGTGGGTAAGACGGACAAATACCTGGCCCCTCCAATGAAGAGCTTAAATCCACCAATGAAGAACTGCAATCTGTCAATGAGGAAATGCAGAGCACCAACGAAGAGCTGGAAACTTTCAGGGAAGAACTCCAGTCCACCAATGAGGAACTGGCCATGGTGAATGCAGAGCTTCAAAATAAAGTGGATGAATATTCCAAAGCCAGCGATGATATGAACAACTTGCTGGTAGCCACGGAAATTGCCACCCTGTTTGTTGATACCAATTTTTGCATCAAAAAATATTAGAACAGAGATAGAATATTTTTAAGATCGGTTTTTCCTTCAGCTATTTCTTCTTTGGTCAAGCCGTTAAGTTCATGCGGAAACACAAGCCATTCATCACTTTTGTGCGTATAGTAATCGGGTTTGATATCTACTGTACCCATTGACGGTTTATACCAAGTACACGCCACACGAATATCGGAAGGTGTATTTAACCTGGATTGCTTTTTTATCTCTTTTATCAAGGCATCCACACTGCGCCCGGAATCAAAAACATCGTCAACGATGAGTAACCCATCCCCTGAATTTGCGTTTTCTATTAGATAGTGCAACCCATGAACACGAATTTTTTTGGACTGTTGATTGATGCCATAATAAGAAGATGTCCGTACTGAAATATGGTCTGTACTGACACCTTTATATTCAAAATATTCTTGTACCGCAATACCGATGGGTGTACCGCCTCTCCATATACCAACGATAAACTGAGGACGGAAGCCATCCTCATAAATTTCATGCGCCAGTTTAAAAGAGCTTTCTAACAGATCTTGTGCAGTGATATAGATTTTTTGCATATCGTAATTCCATAATTCAAAAGTGAGCGCCCTTTTAATAGGTGAGCCTATAATTTTCATATGTGGAAGTCAAGGGTAACAATGTCGGCCATTCCGTATCCGACCGTCGCCGCAACAGCGGTTGTATCTTTGTTTTACACCCGAAATAGAAGGGAATCAATGCTATTAATCGTTGCACACCAGTGCATGGTGGCGTATAATAAATTTATGATTAAAAGTTTTAGGCATAAAGGATTAAAACAATTTTTTACGACCGGAAGTACTGCGGGAATCAACCCTAAACACGCCCCACGGTTAGAAGAACGCTTGCAGGCGTTACACACCACTATGAACATTGATGATATGGATTTACCGGGATGGAGATTACACAGTCTAAAAGGTAATCGTGTCGGTTTGTGGGCTGTTAATGTAAGCGGTAATTGGCGAGTTGTTTTTGAATTTAAAGACGGTCATGCTTATGTAATCAATTATGAAGATTACCATTAATTTGGAGGTATAAAATGAGTATTCAACAACACAACCCCATGCATCCTGGTGCTTTTATAAAGAGGGTTTATTTAAAACCGTTTGGCATTGGTTCGAATGAGCTTGCCCGTAAATTACAAGTAAGTGCTGGATTAGTCAGCCGTTTGCTCAACGAAAAAACTGATGTATCCCCTGTAATGGCCTTAAAGCTTTCTGTCGTGTTGGGCAGATCTCCCGAAAGTTGGCTGCTTATGCAGGATAACTATGATCTTTGGCAAGCGCGAAAAGAAATTGATTTGAATCGTTATGATACTATTGAATTCGCCGTTTAATTGTGTTGTATATTGAAATTTATTGTACTGGCATAATTGAAACAGGAATTTTTTATGCCAGTTATTATTCTAAAAATGGAAACAATATCTGCTAGTGCTAAATTTGGAGTTTTTCCCCATGGCTGGAAAACCAACCTATATGGAAGTCAAGGCAAGGGTATCCTGAGTAATACCCAGATCTGCACAATGTGTTTTTATTTGGATTCCCTTAATTTGGCAAGTGCCTGATGCGCTGCATTAATCAGAGGGTGCACTGTTGGCGACGGTGTCAGTAGGGGATGGGTGGCAATCTGCATCATATCAAGCTCCCGGACATTTAATTTCATCTGAATTCCAATGGCAATGGCATTTATCAACTCACCAACAGACAGTCCACCGCTGACCTGGCCCCCAAGCAATGTTCCGGCTCGTTTTGCAAAAATGAGTTTTACCGTAAGGGGGCTGGCCCCGGGCAGGGCTCCGGGGTGTCTGTCTGGAGCGGTTGCCTGTCCCGTAACAATACTGAATTCTTCCTTTTGACAGGCCTGGCTGATCATACCAGCACTGGCAAGGGAAAGGTTGTCAATCCGGGTTGAAAAAGCAGAGATCGTTCCCTGGATTTGACGCAATACCCGGACACCATATAAATTGGTTCCGGCAATTCTGGCCTCGGCTGTAGCCGTGGATGCCAACCATACAGGAACTTCCTGCCGGGTGAAGAAATCCCTTTTCAAGGCACAGTCTCCAATGGCAAAAATATCCTTATTCTTTGTTCGCATATAGGAATCCACCCAGATGGAGCCTCCCTCTGTAATCAAAAGGCCAGCCTGTTTTGCCAGGCTCACATTGGGTTTTCCTCCGATGCCGATGAGAACCATATCAGCGGGTAAGCGTTCTCCATTATCCAGACTCACGGATTCAACCGTGTCATCCCCGTTAATCGAGATAACTTTTCTCTGTGTGTGGATACAAACCCCGAGTCGGGTCAATTCATTTTCAGCAGCATCACAGAACTCATCATCAAAGGCAGCGGTTAACAATTTGGGCATCATTTCGATGATATGCACCTTTGAATCGGATCCCCTGGCAATTTCATCCGCAAATTCCGCACCGATAAAGCCGCCACCGATAATAACAATATGCCTGGCCTGTTTTGCCTTTTCCCTGATGACTATGTTGTGGGAAAGGCTTTTTTCAATTCCGAAAACCCCTTGTTTGTGAATACCCGGAATAGGAGGTTTCACCGGCACAGAGCCGGTTGCCAGGATTAATTTTTCAAATGTAAGGGTCTGTCCTGATTTGAAAGAAAGCACTTTGCCTGGAGCATCCAAGCTTGTTACCTTGTCTACCAGAATCTCTACACCGGCTTTTTCCAGGGGAAGGTTTCCCATTGCATTTTGCTTGGGATCGTTTAATGTGTGGATCATATATGGAATTGCGCAGGGAATAACGCCTTCTCCAATCTCTTTGACCATTAAAATTGATTTTTTCGGGTAAACGCTTTTTGCTGTTAAAACTGCGATAACACCGGCAGGACCGCCACCGACAATGGTTATATTCGCATTCATATCATTTCCCTTTTTGATGTAGATTAAATTATGGCTGCTCGCTGGTTCCATAAACACATAAAGAATTGAAAGGCAATTATTATACCTCGATGTATAAAAGCGCCTGCATCCGGAAACCAAAATTCCTGAAATTTTAAACAGTCGCAGTTTTCTGTGCAAATAATATCTTGGTGGATCCTGTTGAAATCTGTGAAATATCGGTTGAAAATGATTGGGGTGTCAGGCTATTTTACAAATAGTAAGAAGTCGGACGGCCATTTTTTATAGAAAAGGAATGGACCTTTGCGTAAAAACGATGCATAGAATAGATTTGCCCGGATGGATGTTGCGATTGCAACCGTATTCTGGTAACCAATAAAAATGATGTGATTGTTCCTAGTTTCGTACATAAGCTGACTTAATTGATATTCAAGGAGGAACCGTAAAATGAAAACTGAAAAACTGTCATTGGTTTATTTTAGTCCCACTTCCACAACCGGGATTGTTCTCGAAGAGATCGCAAGGGGGCTTGGGCAGGAGTCTCCCAAAATTTTTGATATTACACGGCCGGACATCCGCA
>JASJGP010000517.1:0-3058 GCA_033791485.1 Desulfobacterales bacterium
ATGGTGAAGCCTCCCACCTGGAAAAAAGAAAGGAGATAGCCAACGATTGAGAAAGTACTCCAGTGTGAAAAAGGAAAAGGTAGCGATGATCGTTGCCATAAGAAGAGCATCAAATGCACCTATGCGGGTGATAGGATGAGCCAATCCCAATTTATAATGGGCGATGATAATGATACAGGCTGCTCCAAGACCGCTTAAAAGATTCAGAGACACAATAAAGAACGATTCCATGAGAACTCGTCGCTGAGCTTTTACTTCTAAACCTTCCGGCACACTTTGTTTTAAAAACTTCAGATTGATCAAGCGACGGATAGGCCTCTCATAAATTATGATGATAGTGATAATAATTAATGGTATGGAAACTGGAAGAATAAAACTTCGAAAACCGGTAAGATATTCATCTAATACTTCCGGTCGATAGGGCTTAAAGACGAATCTAAGGGCGGATATTGCCGTTACTCCACAAACAGCCGAAAGAAGAAAAGTCACCAGATAACCATTTTTTAACCACCAGCATTTGTAATTTTCTTTTTCAACAGTTCTCTCTAAATGATTCGGTTTTATTTGTTTAGGCTGCATAGGGATAAGGCCTTGCTTTTCTGAGAGACAAATATATGTGCAAGACACAGGGGTGTCAAGAAATTCGTAAATACAGCATTTTGAATTAACCTGATCGGAAATAAGACGCGTTCGCGGTTTGTATCACTCAAACGGGGCCGCTGATTAAAAAACAGGTCAGAAAGGCTGATTTTGGACGAAGCCCCATGGTATGACGGATGAACGTAACGTTTATTCTGAGCTTATCGAAGGAAAGCACCGAAATACTACCAGATAAGACTACAGGTGAAGTACCTCGAATCCTTGACTCCTGGAATCCTCTTCTCCAATGTGCCTGACAAGGAGAATATAGGATGTCCCGCAATCCAACACTTTATATCAGATAAAATAGAAACTTATAATTTGATGAGCGCCCCCCATTACGCTTCAACCGATTGTCCTATCGCAATGTACCAAGACCAATTTTTCCTCTTGATTAGGCAGAAAACTGACAAATAACGAATAACACTGGATACGTTTGTTTTCACGCCAAATTTCTGTTAAATAGTTTTTTGAAGCGTGCTTAAAACAATCGGAGGAATTCTTATGCAGATTCGAACGCTGCTACTCTTGTGCCAAACAGGTTTCATCATCGCCGCAATACTATTCACCGTGGCGTCTTTTCGCGAAAGGGAACCGCGCGCGCCCTGGATGGGATTTCTCGGTGCCCTGATTTTTTTGATTCTGGGAATCATGCTGTTCAAATTTGACGATACAGCGTGGCTTTCTTTTATTCCTGGTGTTTTCGTGTGTTTTCTGTTGTTTTTTCTTTTGCCGGGTTCTCCTGATGCAAAATCGATTCATGGAAGCATGGGCTACATCGCGGGGGAGATAAAAAAAAATGATGAGCGGGATATCGTGTTCGCCCGCAACCGCTCCTTGCCACCCGGCTCCGATGTGTATCGCCGATATTACAGCGATCACCCGGAGAAGGAAGAAAGAGATGCAAAGCGCAGAGCAAGAGGCGGACCCGTGGGGACGGTCGGCGCCATCGATCGAGAATACCGGCCGAACACGGCCATGATAAACGCCAATTTTATGATGCCCGACATTCTGGGGCCGTTTGCAGAACCAGGGGTTACATCCGCGGAACCTGTTTCCCAACTCGACGCGCACAGGGCAACTGACATGGTTAAAGGATTCGCCCGGCACCTGGGATCGGATTTGGTGGGAATCTGTAAGGTCAATCCCCAATTTATGTACTCCCACAGAGGAGAAATTTTTCAAAACAACTGGGAAGACTGGGGTAAAAAGATTTCAGATCCGTTACCCTACGCGGTGGTCATTGCGACGGAAATGGAGTATAAAAATGTTTGTACCGCACCTCATACGCCGACGCTGCTGGAAAGTGCTCACAACTATGCAAAGGGTGCATTTATCACAACTATCCTTGCAAACTGGTTATCGGGCATGGGATATCGGGCAGCAGCGCATCACAGTCGACATTACGATATGCCTTTGGTCCCACTTGCAATTGACGCCGGATTAGGTGAACTGGGCCGGTTCGGATATTTGATCGCAAGAAAATTCGGTCCCCGTGTGAGATTGTTTGCCGTGACGACGGATTTTCCGTTACATCCGGACCAGCCAATCGATCTAGGTGTGAACGAATTCTGTAAGCGCTGTAAAAAATGTGCGGATTCCTGTCCCTCACGGTCGATTCCACACGGCGATAAAGTCGTTTTTATGGGTATCGAAAAGTGGAAACTCAAGGAAGAATCCTGTTTTGATTACTGGGGAAAAGTCGGGACCGACTGCTCAGTCTGCATGGCCGTATGCCCTTACAGCCGGCCCAATCATTCCATACACCGACTGGTGCGATGGATATTGACATATTCCGCAACAGCCCGGTTCATGTTTCCCTATTTGGATAACCTCATTTACGGAAAGAAGTGGAGGTCAAGAAAGCCGGCTGCCTGGATAGATCCGGATGCCTGAATTATATTTTTGCCAAAAACTTAGTTGACTGGAATCATATAATTTCGGAACTATTAGCAAAAATAAGGTGAATACATATCTCGAAAAGAATAAAAAAAGCGGATAGAAAACAAATTTAACAGCCGAGAGGAACTATGAGTAAAAGACGTTATTTATTTTCCATGCTGATGATCATCGGCTTTATCCTGTTAATCCTGAGCGCCATTGCACTACCCTCAGCGAGAGAAAGCTCCCGCTTTATAGTCACTGTGTTTGCTCTAGTAAGCGTGGGATTGATTCTAGTAGGAATCATTTTAAGTTTTAAATCCCGTGTTTAAAAAAAACATGAAAAAATTCAACCTAAAAAGCTTGAACTTGAAGTTATAGTCACTAAGCCAGATGTGATCCCAGCCCTCTTATCAGTACTGGTAAATGTGGTTGCGTTCATCTTCAAGTTTATTACGTGGCAACGCCTATGCACCTTGAAAGGAAAAAAGACCCAGGCATCGTTATAAAAACGGCAAGCATGCCAGAGGATGCAATC
>JASJGP010000518.1:0-3080 GCA_033791485.1 Desulfobacterales bacterium
GGGCATATGGTGCCGGTCATGCCGTTGGACGGGCCCAGGGCGCCCTGGATATGGCTATTAAACATGTTAAAAGCCGCAAACAGTTCGGTCGACCCCTGGCCGCCTTTCAGGTTACCCAGTTTAAAATTGCCGAAATGGCCACCAAGGTTGAGACCGCACGCACCATGGTCTACAAATCCGCCTGGCTGCTGGATCAGGGCAAACCCGATACAAAATTAACCGCCATGGCCAAATTGTATGCCTGCCATGTGGCTGTTGAAGTAGTGGATGAAGCCCTGCAGCTTCACGGTGGATACGGGTATTTTAACGATTATGATATCGAACGATTTTACCGCGCCGCCAAGGTTCTGGAGATTTATGAAGGCACCAAGGAAGTGGAAAAGATCGTAATATCGAGGGAGATATTGGGGAAATTGTAGCCGCCTTGTGGAAGCAGAATGAGCGGCAGCCCAACATCCAGATATTGGAAGATACGCTGGTGGCCTTTCAGCTAAAGGCTTTTACCAAAACCCGTAAAAGAAAGGCCATTTCCCGTTCCAAGCTCTATTTTTCCCTGGGAGCTTTTTTTGAAGAAGCTATGGAACGGAGAAATCATCTGATCAACCAGGATTTCAACACTTTTTAATTATGTGGTTCATTTAAGATTGGCGTGAGAAGTTCACATAAATTGGCTATTATGTAATAGCCGTAATCCATCATTCTGCCATTTTTCACATTTCGCATCGCAATCCAAAATTTAAAAATAATTATTATTATAATCAGTTTGAAGTTTTTCCGGTAAGCAATGAAGGAACAGATAACGTCGTAGATGAGATGCTGCAGGTGAATAATTCAAAGCAAACTTTCTGTGCGGTTCTTACCGTGTTTTTTGGCAAGATAGAGCGCCTCATCAGCTTTGCGAATCATATTTTGAAGTACTTTTTCAATATCAACACTCTCTGCCTTAATTAAATGAAAGCCGAACGAAGCTGTTATCCTGACATGAGTTCCATCAAAGCAGAAAACGTAAGCATCAATCGCTTTTCGAATGCGCTCACACTGAATACACATCATATCTTTATTCACCTCGCCACGTGGCATAATTATAAATTCTTCCCCACCATAGCGAGCAAAGAGGTCTTCAGTTCGTTTATTTTCGATAACAATATTTGAAAACTGTGACAAAATTGAATCGCCTGCAAGATGACCGTATTGATCATTAACCTGCTTGAAATCATCAACATCTATCATAATAATTCCAACAGGCAGTTTATGTCTGCTGGCATATGCGATCTCCATACTGGCAAGTCTTATAAAATGGTGACGGTTAAAGATACCGGTTAGTGAGTCAAAAGACGCTTTATACAAAAGGCTTTCTTCAGCCTGTATTTCAGCTTCGGTTTTATATTCAATTTTCATGATAGAGTGGCCCAACTGAATGGGAACTCCGTTTGCTAGTATGGCTTGATTTACTGCTTTGGAATCAACATAAATGCCATTGGTTGAGCCTTGATCGTCAATTCGAATGGTATTCCCCATCCATTCGATGATACAGTGAATGCGAGATATACGGTCGTCCTCGATGGTTATATCAGCCTTGGATGATCTTCCAATTGTCATGGTACCACGATGCAGTTTGTGGCGGTGTCCGTTGTCATTTCCGATATATATTACTAAATAGGGATGACGCTGGTCTACCTGCATAAGAGACTCACGGTCAACAATTACTGTTTTATCCCTATTGGTTAGTTCTCTTTCTTTCATGCCCAAAATAATTACAACCTATTAACTTGTTTCTATGTTATGTTTATGTCAAATAATTGCATTTTTTGTTTTAAAAAAATTATTCAACCGGCCAAAAATCTATATTGGCACAGTTAAATTTTTGCCATTTTTTATGGTTAATTAGCCAATACCTCATCAATTTTTACAGATAGATCTTTCATGCTAAAGGGCTTCTGTATGAAACTATTACAGCCTCGTTTTATTATCTCAGCTGCCTCTCCATCTATGGAATATCCACTTGAAAGAAGAACTTTCACTTTTGAATCAATCATCTTCATTTTGTCATAAGTTTCTCCACCACCCATTTGGGGCATGATCATATCTAATATAACCAGATCAATTTTAGCTTTGTTTTCATTATAAACATCAATTGCCTCGCTGCCGCTTTCGGCTACGAACACTTTATATCCTATCCTTTCAATGAGTTTTGAACCTACTTCCAGGACCTGCTCTTCATCGTCGACTAAAAGGATAGTCCCACTGCCTTTGATAATATGTTTAGTGGATTTGTTTTTTTTATGACGCTCTTTATCAGATACAGGCAAAAAAATAGAAAAAGTCGTTCCTTGTCCCTCCTCGGAATCAACATCGATATACCCGCCATGGCTTTTTATAATTCCGTAAACTGAGGCTAATCCAAGACCCGTGCCTCTTCCCATCTCTTTAGTAGTAAAAAATGGATCAAAAATACGTTCTTGGGTGTCTTGGTCCATCCCGATGCCTGTATCAGCAACGGTTAACTTCACATAATTGCCAGCATTCGGATTGTAAAGCCGTCCTCTCATATCTTCATCTGTGACATTATGTGTGCTTAAAATCAGATCTCCGCCCCCACGCATAGCATCTGAAGCATTTACAAAAAGATTCAACACAATCTGTTCCATCTGCCCTTCGTCCGCGTCTATCAGGGAAAGTTCCTCATCAAGCTGGCACTGAATACTTATTTCCTTCCTTGTCCTGCTGAAAACACCGGCTGTTTCTTTTATTATATGATTCAGACAGATGGGGCTTACTACATATTTTCCCTTTCTAGCGTATCCTAAAAGCTGCTGGGTAAGCTTAGCTCCACTTTGCACTGCATTTTCTATATTTATCAGTGATGTGACATTAGGATCGGAGGAATCCAGATCATCAAGCATTAAAGAAGCGTTCCCCTGGATAGACATTAATAGATTGTTAAAATCATGAGCGATTCCACCTGCCAGAGTTCCAATCGCCTCTAATTTTTGCGCCTTGATAAATTGGGTTTTTAAAATAGTCTTTTCATCCTCAGCCTGTTTTCTTTCACTGATATCTCTGAAAATAGCGAGGATGGA
>JASJGP010000519.1:0-4277 GCA_033791485.1 Desulfobacterales bacterium
TTTAAAAAAACAGGGATAGAATACTCCTCCAATCTTACGATAAAACGCTGTGGGAGCTGTGAGGTCTGCTCGGGAGCAGGTTATAAGGGCAGGCTCGGAATCCATGAGCTAATGGAAGGTACTCCGGCAATTAAAAGATTAATTAAAAAGCAGGCCCCTACTGAAGATCTTTTTGCACTTGCAAAGAAAGAGGAAATGACTACACTGAAGCAAGACGGTATTTTAAAGGTTTTTAACGGGATTACAGATATAAACGAAGTTAGAAGGGTTTGCATTACATAGTTTAAAAGGGACAAAGGCATTCGTCTTCGCCTGCGGCTACGCCGAGGCAGGGAAAGGCAACAAAAAATTGAACATAGAACATCGAACGTCCAACATCGAATGTTGAATGGAAAGAGATTCTAAAGTAGTTTGCTTTAAAAGCTGATATGAATATTGGGAGTGAACAATGGAAAAAGCTGGTGGAAGAAGGAGCCACAAACCTTAATATTCATATTGAACGAAAAACAACAGATCAATTTTCTATTCATGCCACAGAACTGGTCAAGTGGAACCGCAAGATAAACCTCACAACCATTACTGATCCGGTCGAAGTTGCTGTTAAACACTTTCTTGATTCAATAATTTCAGTACGTGTTATGCCCAAATATGGTCGGCTACTCGATATTGGTTCAGGCGGAGGTTTTCCAGGAATCCCGATTAAAATTATGATTCCATCTTTATCAGTTACCCTCATAGATGCTTCACGGAAAAAGGTTAATTTTTTAAAAAATGTAATCAGGAATATTAAGCTGATTGAAATTAATGCCCGTCAAGTAAGAGCTGAGGAACTGGCAAAAGAAAAACCTGCTAAGAACTGTTTTGATGTTGTTATTTGCCGGGCATTTTCCAGGCTGGATAAAATTATATTTCAAGCCCTGCCTTTGCTGGCAAAAGACGGAATTATTATTGCCATGAAGGGAAAACTGTCTGAATCTGAATTAGAATCTGCAGGTAAGTATAATTTGTCTTTGTCTGTGGAAAAATACAAACTTCCTTTTCTTGAATTAGAAAGATCTCTGGTTATTTTAAGACTGTAACTACTCAGGTGGATATACTGAAGGCTGCACGCGGCGCAAGCGCCTGCACTGCGCGAAGACTGTTAGAAAAAAACGTATTTTAAAGCCATGTTTGATACAAGCACCACATTCCGCCAAAGTACGGCAGTCTTGCTTTGCTGACCCCTTCAGCCTTCAGTCTAAACAGCTTCAGTCTGATTACGTAGGTAGTTACTTAAAACTCAATAAATTGTGTGACCAATGATTTTTCATTTACATGAAGCAAGGCGACAGATGCCGGGCTATTGAAACGTGGTTGAGTGGCGCTTCCCGGGTTTAAAAAAAGTACGCCATTATGGTCTTCAATGGAAGAAGACTTGTGGGTGTGACCGTGTATTATAGCGCTGATTCCTGCTTTGGCCGGTTTTATATCGATTTTGCAAACATCATGAATAACGTAAAGCAATACACTTCCGACCTCGATTAACCTCGTTTCCGGCAGTTTGCGTGCCCAGTTGTCCACATCCATATTGCCCCTTACTGCTTCTACCGGAGCGATAACCTGTAAATCTTCGAGAATATCCGGTTTACCCACATCCCCTGCATGAATAATAAGGTCTGTACCCTTAAACACCTCAATTGCAGCAGGTTGCAACAAGCCATGAGTATCGGAAATGACACCCACCAGAAAATTATTTTTAGTTTGGATTATTTGTGACAATTGAATAAGGAAAGATAATTACTGATTCAAAGTTGAGATTCTGGCGAATTTTGATATTTTGCTTAAAGACTTATTCACGGAATCAAGACGATTAATGAGCATTTCAATAAGATAATCTTTTATTTTGTCCTTAATTGCAGAATCTACTTTGTCGAAAAACGACTTGTCGAGTTTCAGAACCAGAACATCTTCATTTGCGATAACGTTGCTGTAACGAGGTTTTTTTGTAAAAAAAGACATTTCTCCAAATAGTGCGCCCTGGGATAATTTAGCTATTGGTATGCTGAGTTCTGCCTTGGTTATTAGAACTGTTCCTTTAATCAGAAGATAAAGGGATGTAAATGTATCCCCTTCCCTAATAATTACATCATCTTTTTTAAACCCAAGAAGTGAATGCTCCAGCTTGGAAAACATTTTCTTCTCGCTTTCCGTAAAGCTATCAAACATCGGTATTTCATTTATAGTATCAATTAGTTGCATTTTGATCCTCTCAACATAATTATAGTTAAATTTGATGGTCTCATAAAAGTCGAATTTACCACAGAGGAAGCAGAACTCAGTAGCGAAAAAGTGCTTTCTACGAAGCCATCATATTCAAACTGAACGATTTTTTTCAAACATTAGATATCAAATTGTTGATAAGAAAACAAATGAAAAGTGGATATACAGGTTAAAGTTGACATATCAGATTGTTGTTATAATATGTGAATAATTATTATTTTTAAAACTATGTCTTCCGGGCGTTTATTCTTTAATTTACATGAAAGGACGATAAAAAATGAAAATCTTGGTGGGGTATGACGGTTCCAACGCAGGCAAGGAAGCTTTAGACCTGGCAAAAAATCATGCTATGGCTTTTAAAGGGGAAGTAGATGTGGTTACATCGATGGTAAAAGGGACAGAAAGAGAACGACAGGATATGGATCAGGCCAAACGTGGTCTGGAATATGCTGAGGCGCTTTTTAAAGAAAATAACGTTCCCTGTAAAACGCATCTGCTAATTCGCGGTTTGTCCTCCGGTGAGGATTTGGTTGAATTTGCACAGGAAAATAACATCGATGAAATCATTGTCGGTGTAAGAAGAAGATCAAAAGTCGGAAAGCTTTTGATGGGTTCTACTGCCCAATATGTGATTTTGAATGCTAATTGCCCGGTTGTAACGGTAAAATAGGTTTTCGGGTTACGGGTTGCGAGTCTCCGGTTATAAATTATCCGCAAAAATACTGTGGCGGATGAGTTTAAAGTTGTTAATAAAAGGATAAAATCATTTTTTATTTTACTATAACCAGTAACGCGAAACTCGCAAAAGGAATTTAGGCGGATTCGTCAAATAAAATAGTTTTGTCAACAGAGCTTATATCATTACATCCGGTAAGAATCATAGATTGAATAAGTTCAGATTTGATCTCGTCGATATATTTTTCTACTCCCTCTTGCAGCCCACCGATTGCCGCAATTGAAAAAGGACGTCCTATCATCACGGCATCAGCACCGAGAGCCAGCATCTTTAAAACATCTCCTCCTGATCTTATCCCGCCGTCAGCCATAATTGCGATTTGCCCCCCAACGGCTTTTGAAATATTCGGGAGTACTTCCGCAACACCTGGTGTGTGATCGAAGACTCTACCCCCATGGTTGGATACAACGATTCCGGAAGCACCAACATCCACCGCAAGTTTAGCATCACCAGGAGTCATTATACCTTTTAAGATAAACTTCATGGAAGTTGCTTCTATAATTTTTCGCAGTTTTTCAGGTGGTCTTGGAATTACAGGACGCCCCATCAGCTTCAGTGTAATAAGGCCCGATGCGTCTATATCCATTCCAACAATGGAAGCTCCGGTCTTTTTGGCTTTTTCAAGTTTAACATAAAGCTCATTGTCTTCCCATGGCTTAATAAAAGGAATTCCGGCGCCATCTAAAGACTTTATGGCGGCAAATCCTTCTTCATGGATGAAATCGGGAACACCATCTCCACAGCATCCTAAAATTTCTCTTTTATGACATCCTCTAAGCACTGCATTTATATAATCTTTCTCAGTAATTCTACCACCCATATTAAATGAAACACCGCCTATCGGTGCTGCAATTACTGGAAGATCCAGATTTTTTCCCAGTATCGTTGTACGTGTATCAGGAGTAGTAACATGGTGAATAAGCTTCATGTTAAATCGAAGACTGGAAAGGGCTTTTATATTTGCTTTAAAAGAAGCTCCCGTGCCTACTCCGCCCATTCCCGGAACTTCACCGGAACAAGCCTTCCCGTTACATACCGGGCATACCCTGCAAAAGCCTTCCATCATTTTTTTTGCATTTTTCCGTATTTCTTCCATCAAAAATGAACTCCTTTATTTGAAATTGGTTCATTTGTTTTTTTGTAAGCTACAGGTGCTACAGATGTGCGTGATCAGGGCAACCAGCTATAGTCTGCTAGGCTGGTTGCTCTGATCATGCGCAGATGCGGTGCCTGTGAACGCTTACGTTTTTTTCAGCCAATTTTCGAGAACTCTGAGACCTTC